>CAYWKY010000331.1:0-1013 GCA_964458915.1 uncultured Faecalibacterium sp. | reverse complement strand
GTTATGTCCTGATATAGAATGCGGACTTCTGACAGAATCCTGGATGATCCGTCCGGGACAGTATGTAAAGGACTGCGGTATTGAATGTTATCATCCGATTCATCTGAGCTTGTCAGAGGAAGTAGCAGAAGAAGTGAAGAGTCACGGCATCATGATCAATACCTGGACGGTCAATGAAGAAGAAGATATCAGAACTATGATTAAACGAGGTGTTACCTCAGTGATTGGAAATTTCCCGGATCGCGTGACAAGAATCCGCAGGGAAATGTGTGAAGAAGCATAAAGCTTTGTCGTTTACTATGTATCTTAAGGGCAGAAGCCCTGAATATAAGGAGGAAAATAACTATGAAAACAAAGAAGGTATTAAGTCTGATGATGGCAGCAGCTATGTGCATGTCCATGTCAACGGCAGCATTTGCAGAAGAAGATTTCCATCTTGAACTGAAAATGAGCCACGTATTCGCTCCGAACGAGCAGCTTACAATCACAATGCAGGAAATCTGTGACAACATCGCAGAAAAAACAAATGGTGCGATCGAGATTCAGCATTATCCACAAGGACAGCTTGCTACTTACAAAGATGGCGTAGAGCAGGTAGCACGCGGTGCAAACTTTATTTCTGTAGAGGATCCGTCTTATCTGGGAGACTATGTTGCAGATTTTAACGTACTTGCAGGTCCGATGCTTGTTACTTCTTATGATCAGTATGAATATCTGCTTGAATCCGCAGAGGTTCAGGATATGATCGCAGCACTGGAAGAAAAAGGCATCAAGGTTCTGAATCTTGACTACATTTTCGGTTTCAGAAGCATGATGACAAATAAAGTGATCGAGACTCCGGAAGATATGAAGGGTATGAAGATCAGAACTCCGGGCAGTCAGCTTTATGTAGATACACTGAATCATATGGGCGCTGTTGCTACACCGATGGCATTTGGTGAGACAATTGCTGCTGTTCAGTCTGGCGTAGTAGATGGTCTGGAAGGAACAATCGATGCTTATGCAACAAATGG
>CAYWKY010000330.1:0-1034 GCA_964458915.1 uncultured Faecalibacterium sp. | reverse complement strand
CAGAGAATACGGTATCAGAGTATCGGGTATCCGGTATCAGGCGGTGCTGAGCGGGAATCTGCGTAGGGGAAATGGTTGGGGGCGGCAGGGTGCTTGCCGTCTCCTTATAGTGGGGGCGTTGGTGTCGGAGGAAGTTGACAACCTCGATATAGCCGATGCCATCGACCGCATAACGGCGGATGAATCCGCGACGAGCCAAGTCGGTGAGCAGAGCATCGACATCGCAAGCATCAGCCGGCAGGATGTCCCATTTGATTTGGCGAGGGCGGTCATACAGTCTGCCCTCCCGATCAGCCAGACACCACAGCCCCGCGAACAAAAGCCTGCCCAGCGGTGCGACCTGCATAAGCTGTTCATTGCGAAAAAACCCCGGCTTGATATTACGTGCCCGCATTGGTATGTGTGTCCGTTGCCGGCATCGTCGGCATAGTCGTATGTGCGTCCGTTGCCGTCATCGTCGGCATAGTCACCGGCGGTACTGCTGTCGCAGAGCTTGCCGTTGTCGCAAGATTTGGCAACGCATCCGGAGAGCGGGCGGGGGCGAAGCTGAGGCAAAACTGCTCATCGCCATACACGGTCTGTGTCCCGTTGATTCGGCAGAACTTTTCATACCGAAACTCCGCATTGCCGAGAAAAATCCGACTTAGCGAGCAGATACCATCCGTAAGATGGCGGCATAACACCGCCGTACAAGTAACGATAGTAGACATAATAGCCTCCTAAATATAAGCTGATACCGTCTCTTCTGTGCCAAC
Source organism: uncultured Faecalibacterium sp. (assembly GCA_964458915.1). Taxonomy (GTDB): domain Bacteria; phylum Bacillota; class Clostridia; order Oscillospirales; family Acutalibacteraceae; genus UBA6857. The sequence continues at coordinate 279 of CAYWKY010000330.1, read as the reverse complement.
AAGCACTCCGTGATAGACACCGACCGTATCAGACTATTTGTAATGGTATTTCCGTCCGAAAAGGGGAGAAAAAATCTCCCCCGCAGACGGTATACGAAGGGCAGGCAATCCCTGCCATGGAGTAGGCATCACCGCGACGAGCTGCCGCGGCAATGAAGGGGAGAAGTGCCAAACGGCAAACAACCGTCAGCATCAAAGGGAGCTGAGGTCATCGGCAAGAGGAGAGAACCGACAGACCGTCAGCGGTGCCAAGCCTACCAAGAAGAGAGATGGCAGACA
>CAYWKY010000329.1:0-1041 GCA_964458915.1 uncultured Faecalibacterium sp. | reverse complement strand
CGTAGCGTGTCACCGACGGGCCGCGGCTTATGTTTATTATCCTCGACTCGACGCCGAAGCTGCGTAAGGTGTCGACCAAAAGCGTTGCTGTAGATTCAAGTTCGGAGGTAATACTCTTGGTATTTTCGACCGACGGCTCCGACAAAAGCGATACCGGCGGATACTTATATTCCGCATTACCGGCCGTAACCGAAACCGCACTTCCCTCGGGAACCTTGAAATCGAGAACTTTTTGAGTGCTTTTTTCAGTGTCTTTGTCGGCATTCTCTTTACTCTCTGTGGGATTTTTTGCCTCTGCCTCGGAGTTAACTCTATTGATAATATCGTTAACGTCGGTTTCGGGCATTTCCTCATCGGCACGCTCGGAAACTGCGGCCGCAGTAGATGTTATATCGGCCTTTTTCGCAGTTATCTTTTCGTTCTTTTTTGGATCACTGCTTGAACGGATATCAACAGTTGCGGTATCACTGTCGAGATCGCGGTATTTCTTTATAACGTTTTCTTTTTTCTCTTCGGTCGTAAGCTCCGGCTCTTTCTCCATTGGCTTATCCGAATCAAGCGGAATATCGACGTTGATCTTTTTGCGTTCCTCACGCTGTTCGAAAGCGTTCTCGGCCGCTTCCTCGATTTTCTTAACCGGAGTGCTTATCGCCTTAAAGAGTGATATAAGTGTAGTGCCGGTCATAAGCATAAATGTCGCAAAAATGAGCAACAAGCAGAATATCCACGCGCCGGGAGAAGCAAGAAGCTTAAACATCGGATATCCGAGCAGTGCGCCGAACACGCCGGTTGAAGCATATCCTTTGCCCCAAGCGGCAGAAAAAGCCTCGGAATAGCTCTTGACATCGGGCGCAATGCCAATGATATGCACAAACGCCGATATAAGCAGTACGAATACCGACAGTTCGACTGTTTTAAGCAAAACATTTCCCTTTAAGCGGTCAAGTGCAAGATATACGGCCGCTACTCCGAGCAATATCGGCACAGCGTAACCGAAAAATCCGAAAAGGCCGAGGACGAAATTATGTATGGCCAACCAAC
>CAYWKY010000328.1:0-1042 GCA_964458915.1 uncultured Faecalibacterium sp. | reverse complement strand
GAGATCTTGGTTCAACAACAAATCGTCGCGGCAAAAGGGCATAAGGCGGAAAAGTTGGTGGGCAAGGCTCCCACCGCGACCGAGACGGGCTTAACCGAAGGTTCGAGATGTTCGGAATGCGGAGAGATTTTAGTCGCTCAAAACTCAATTCCCGCGGTAGAGGAAATAAAAAAGAAAGGATGCAAGAGTTCGATTGGGGATTCGGGTATCGGCGCGTTGGCGACCCTTTTCGCCGCGGCGTTGATTTTGAAAAAAGGATCGAAAAGAAGATAATACGAAGCGAAGGGGGCTTCGTAAGATAGAGAGATTATAGTGTGTTTTAAGGGAATAAAGGGCAAAAACCGAACGCGGTATCGCGTTCGGTTTTTGGTTGTCGAAATATATCGCGACAAGGCGATTCTAAGGGCTTTTAGAGTTATAAATCAAAAAATAAAAACGAAATAATTAGACAGTAAATTGTCGATCGAGGTTCTTTTATTTCCCGAAGAATATTCTTTTTTGTTTTTGATTTGTCGTTTAAAAGGCTTTCCAAGCTCGGTATCGCAGAAACATTGTCCGACGTATTTAGCGGAAACCCCGTTCCTGTTGACCAAACGAATCCCGACACAATGGCAACGATACAGAAAATCTTTTACGCCAGCGACGTTGAAGCCGCCCCAAAAGTTGCGGAACCCGTTGTTACGGAATACGAAAGTTGGGATGAAGACGCCGACGACGAGGACGGCGCCGTGTTTGTTGATACGAGCGACAGCGACGAAGAACTAAAAGACGAACCTATCGAATCCGTCTTTCCCGAACTACCCGCCGATAGTGTGTCGGAATTCAAAAAAGCAAAGGAAGAAATGAAACGCTTGGGCTTTGAAACGCTCGACGAATACTTTGAATATCTCGACTATAAAGCTCGTCTGGAGCAAAGAAAAAACACGGCTGGTTCGGGTGGAACTGCCATGTAAAAAGCATAAAAATAAGCCCCGAAAATTCGGGGCTTGGCGGAGGGTGTGAGATTCGAACTCACGTGAGATTGCTCTCAAACGGTTTTCAA
>CAYWKY010000327.1:0-1053 GCA_964458915.1 uncultured Faecalibacterium sp. | reverse complement strand
ACCCATCATCTCCAGCTTCTTCTGAACCTCATCCAGGGACTTCTTACCCATGTTACGGACCTTCATCATATCCTCGCCGGTCTTGTTGATCAGATCAGCAACGGTGTTGATGTTGGCACGCTTCAGGCAGTTGAAGCTCCGGACAGACAGATCCAGCTCATCAATGGTCATGGACAGCTTGGTATCGGGACGATCGGAGGTCTTTTCCACCACCGTGGAGCCGGTGCTGACAGCGTCAGACAGGCTGGTAAACACGGTCAGGTGATCAGACAGGATCTTGGCACCCAGACACACAGCATCCTTTGCAGAGATGGTTGCATCCGTCCAGACCTCAAGGGTCAGCTTATCGAAGTCGGTCTTGTCACCGACTCGAGTGGGCTCCACCGTGTAGTTCACCTTTTTAACAGGTGTGTAGATGGAGTCGATGGGAATCACACCGATCACAGTCTGTGCGGTCTTGTTCCGATCAGAGGAAACATAACCACGACCCTGAGACAGCGTGATCTCCATATTGAAAGTGGCACCTTCGCCCAGCGTGCAGATGTGCAGCTCAGGGTTCAGGATCTCGACATCAGCATCAGCCTTGATGTCGCCGGCAGTGACGTCACAGGGGCCGACAGCGTCGATATAGACGGTCTTAACACCCTGCTCATGCAGCTTCACGATCAGCTGCTTCACATTCAGCACGATCTCGGTCACATCCTCGGTGACACCGGGGACAGTGGAGAACTCATGCTGAACACCAGCGATCTTCACGGAAGTTGCAGCGTAACCGGGCAGGCTGCTCAGCAGAATGCGACGCAGGGAGTTGCCCAGAGTCATGCCGTAGCCCCGCTCCAGGGGCTCAACAACATACTTGCCGTAGGAGACATCTTCGATGTCATCCAGGCAGGTGATGCGAGGCTTTTCGATTTCAACCATGAATATAAACCCTCCTTTTCAAGTGTGTGGGGTGTAGAATGCACCCCACAATTGACAGACGAACAAACAGGGGGTCGATTACTTGGAGTACAACTCGACGATGAGGTGCACTGCGATATCGAAGTCGATATC
>CAYWKY010000326.1:0-1057 GCA_964458915.1 uncultured Faecalibacterium sp. | reverse complement strand
AGTCCTTTCTTTATTATTCGGGCTTGTCAAGTTTTAAATATTCGTCCTTTACAATGCCCAGCTTTTTTAAAGCAAAATGGATTAAAAGTGAAAGTATTGCCGGAGCAATAACGTGCATAACAACTATCAATATTATACTTTTAGTGCTGCCGACGCTTTCGCTCATTGCCGAATAAGCTCCAAACTGACCAACAAGACCGCTGGTACCCATGCCGGCACCTGTAGGTGTATTTGTCATCTTTAAAACGCAAGTTGAAACCGGGCCTAAAATTGCACCGGCAAGAGTGGGGGCGATAACAATTTGCGGGTGCTTCATTATGTTGGCGAACTGAAGCATACTTGTACCAACACCCTGAGACACAAGGCCACCAACACCGTTAGCCTTATATGAGGTCACAGCGAAGCCTATCATCTGCGCCGCACAGCCGACAGCCGCCGCACCTGCCGCAATTCCGTCAAGGCCTAACATAATAGCAATTGCCGCCGAGGAAATAGGTGCTGTTAAAGCAAGACCCATGAGTACGGAAACAGTGATGCCCATAGGGAATGGATGAAGCTGAGTTGCCTTGTTGATTATTTCGCCAAAGCCACTCATAAAATCCGAAAGATACGGGCCTGCAAAGGTGCTGACAAAGCCACCTGTAACAATTGCCACAATAGGTGTTACAACTATGTCGATTTTTGTTTTGCCGGCAACCAGTGAAGCGACTTCATTAGCCACAACAGCCGAAGCATAAGCACCTACCGGTCCGCCAAGCTCATAGCCGAAAGCACCGACAGCAATACAAGAAAAAATAACGAGAGGCTTTGATTTAAGTCCGTAAGCTATAGCTGCACCTATGGCACCGCCGACAACAGGCGATGAAGCGGAAAGCACGCCGGTGAAGCTCGCAAGAATTTCAAGATTAGGAATTTTTGAAAGTTGGCTGATAATAAGTCCCACAATCAGCGATGAGAATAAGCCCAGAGCCATAAAGCTCATAGCGTCAACAAAATAGCGTTTAAGATACTTCTTAATCATTTTTTGCACTTCCTAACAAACATATCGCCTAATATT
>CAYWKY010000325.1:0-1074 GCA_964458915.1 uncultured Faecalibacterium sp. | reverse complement strand
GCATCGGATAGAAATCTCATAACGAACACCTCTCATACATATAGATGAATTACGGTATAACTTCTATGCTCTTTAGTATATACCTGCTGAAAAATAGGCGATAGCATAATTTTTTGTGGAGAATTGTACGGGAAGATAGGATATTGTGTGGCAATAGAATGTAAAATTTACGAAAAATACAGTATTTTGCCTTTGATTTAGAAGGAATTTGCATGAATATATAGAAATATCTAAAAGAATAAAACTATTCAGATATTGTAAGATATGAAGAGAGCTTCCGCAAAAGAAAAGTTGAGAATTATGAGGAGGAGATAAGATGGCAATTGATGCAATCGTACTGAAGGACGTTGACAATGTAGCAACGGCAGTACAGAATCTTACGGAAGGGCAGACGGCGAATACGCGTCTCGACAGAGAGCTGGTTGCAGTCGCAATCAAACAGGATATTCCGTATGGTCATAAGTTCGCTTTTCGCGATATCAAAAAAGGCGAAGACATCTTAAAATACGGTGAGGTTATCGGCAGAGCTACGGCGGATATTCCGCAGGGTACGCATGCACATGTACAGAATATCGAGAGCTTACGCGGTCGCGGTGACTTGCAGAAGGAGGAAGCATAATGGAATTCATGGGCTATGGTCGTCCCGACGGACAAGTCGGTACGCGTAATTTTGTCGGTATTCTTTCGGCGGTTGTCTGCGTTAACGAGGTTGTAGAAGCAATCGCTCGTCAAGTACAGGGTACGGCACGCTTTACACATCATCAGGGTTGCTGTCAGACACCACTTGATATCGGTTTGGTCAACAAGGCATTGATTGGTCTTGGCAAGAACCCGAACCTGCATTCGGTTATTGTTGTCAGCCTTGGCTGCGAAAGCACTGACTTGACCGGTGTAATCGAAGGTATCAAAGCTAGCGGTAAGCGTGTAGAACATCTTGTTGTACAAGAAATTGGCGGGGCAACTCGTACGATTGCACAAGGCGTTCTCTTGGCACAAGAGATGGTTGGCGAAGCTTCCAAAGCGAAACGGGAGCCGTTCCCGATTAGCAAGCTCGTCATGGGTATGAAATGCGGT
>CAYWKY010000324.1:0-1079 GCA_964458915.1 uncultured Faecalibacterium sp. | reverse complement strand
GCATTAACATACTTATCCATCTTATTCCTCCTGTTTGTTACATTAAGGCATAAGCAATATGACTAATAAATTATATCATAGCTTATAGCTTAAGTCAAAGAAAATTGTGTTAACATATGAAGCTTTATATGTGTTTTGCTTTTGTTTTTCTGTACCTTGCCAAAGAGGGAAAATATGCGGAAAAAAATGTAAAAAAACATAAAAAACCGTGTTGACAAACAAAAACTGTTGTGCTAAGATAAAAAAGCTTTAAAGCCAAAATTCATTTAAAGGAGGCAGAAAAAGTGCGTATATTATTATACCGTTACTATAAAAATAAAACTAATTTTCTGCCAGCAGCTATGTAAGCAATGTATTTTTGCCTTGATGCAACAATTTTACTATGCTCATTTTTGCCGACGGAAATATCTGTCGGCTTATTTTTTGGGAGGCGATATTTATGAGTCCACCACCTATGGGTCCCCCACCGGTACGAAGGCTAAGAGACCCTAATATTAAAGTACCTGTTTTTAAAAATATTGTCTACGCTCTAAAATTAGTTTGGCAATGTGATAAAAGACTGCTCATAGGCTATATTATCCACTATCTCGCTGATGATGTTTTTAAAAGGTTCATTCAAAACATATTGTTTTTAAGGGTGATACTCGGCATCCTTGACTCAAATGGCAGCTTTGAAAGCTATTTTAAATCACTTTTAACCTTTTTAATTTTCAGTGTTTTGCTCCTTGGTGTAACATGGCTTGCAAGCTATATATGTCATGTGGCAACTAAAAATATTTTAAAGGAACTTAATAACAAGGTCTTCTCGAAGGCTATAACTCTTGATGTGGAGTGCTATGAAAATCCTGAGTTTTATGACAAATATCAAAGAGCAATAAATGTCCTTGCCTGGGGCTATTTTGATGCGGTGTGTCAAAATGTTGCCACAATAATCAGCGGCATTTTAGCCTTGTGTCTCGTTATCGGCACTGTGACAAGTATTGACCCACACTATCTTATTTTCCTTTTGCCTGTGGCTTTTGTTTTTGTCATAGAGACCTTTAAAAGCAAGGTTGTCTTTAAGCGTGAAATGGAAATGA
>CAYWKY010000323.1:0-1080 GCA_964458915.1 uncultured Faecalibacterium sp. | reverse complement strand
TATGTGCCGTGTTGGGGTACTCCTTTACGGTCTATATCCCTCAGATGAGGTGGAGAACACTAAGCTGAATTTAATTCCGGCTATGGAGATTATCAGTCATGTTGTTCATGTTAAAACTGTTCCTGCCGGTTATAAAATAGGTTACGGACACATTTATGAAGCTCCAAGTGAGCGCAGAATTGCAACGGTTTCAATCGGCTATGCTGACGGCTACTCAAGAAGCTGCACAGGAAAAGGCTATGTTCTGATAAAGGGCAAAAAAGCTCCCGTTGTGGGCAAGGTTTGTATGGATCAGATTATGGTTGATGTAACAGATATTGAGGATGTTCACGTTGGGGAAAGAGCTGTAATTATGGGCGAGAGCCATGGCAGCTTCATAACCGCTGAACAGCTCGGAGAAATGAGCAACAGCTTTAATTATGAGGTCATTTGCAACTTCACAAAAAGAGTCGCACGACTTTATTATAAAGACGGAAAATTAGTTTAAAGGACGGAAAATATGAAAAAAGCTCTCACAAATAAGCAGTTAAAATATTTCGCACGAATGGCAGCTGAAAGCTATGTCAATGACCCTGTGCATTGCTACGCAACAAAGAATGAAGAAAAAAGGAAAAAATATGTCTATCATTTTATGCTTGAAAGACTCAGCACCTCAAACAGAGAAGACTTCATTTATGTTGACGAAGAAAACAGAGGCATTTGCGTTTGGCGTGAGGCTCACAATGAATATAGCTTTTTTGACTTTATGCGCTGCCCAAGCTGGGTGTTTTTAGCTCTTTATCTGCCCAACACCATTAAGACACTCTCCGCCTACGGTCATCTTGATGTGAATGTCTTCCCGGAAAACACATATATAATCTCCCCTGTTTTTGTCTCGCCCGAACATCAAGGCAAGGGTATTGCAACGAAGCTTATTAAAAAGGGCATTGAGGATTTAACCGCCAAGGGCTACAACTTAGGTCTTGAGGCGCAAAATCCTGACAATGTGGCTTTTTATGAGAAGTTAGGCTTTAAGACTATAAAGCATGATTATTGGGAGAAAGAGAAAATCCACAATTATTATATGATGATATATTGTGA
>CAYWKY010000322.1:0-1083 GCA_964458915.1 uncultured Faecalibacterium sp. | reverse complement strand
CAATGGGAGTGCCGGTTATCGCGATTGGTGTGCCGACGGTTATCTACGCATCGACGATTGCACTCGATATGCTTCATGGACTAGAGCGTGGTGGTCAGATTGCCTGTCGGTTCGCACGAGGGGAACGCGTGACGGAAGGTCGAAGGCGAACTATTGTAAAAGAGAGTATGCCACGGGAGTTGAGCCGGCTGATGGTGACACCACGTGATATTGATCGGCTGATTGCGGATATGGCACACGTCATTGCAATGGCACTCAATCGGAGTCTACAGACTGATGTGCAATCCGAGGTTCGGCAGTATTTTCATTGAGGGCAGTGCATAAGATGATATTCTTCTTCATATGATTGGCATGAAGGCTGGTACAGGCAGGTGAAGCAGATGTGGAGAAGAACGAAATCCTATCATATTGCGTGGTGGATTGTGCCACGTAAGTTGATTGCGATATTGTGTGTGCTTGTGATGGCGGTAGCCATATGGCAGATAGCAGTGCAGGATGAAAAAGCAGTGCCGGCGATGGCAGAGTACGGTGGAGGTAAGGACAAGACGGCAGAATGGTATCTTGTGCCATCGGGGCGAGATTGCTTGCTACGGGCGATGCCTGTTATGGCAGGCTACTACGGTGTGTCGAGAGGTTGGCAGGAGGAATGGAGACGGTGGTCTTATGAGGTGATAGCCTTTTGCAGTGATGTCCGCCCGCCTGATTGGGTATCGGTCTTAGCAAGACAGTTCCCGTATCAAGCAGTCGCGACGCTACGGGCAGATGGTGTGCAAGAAGGGCAGGAGAAGGTGTTTTTTGCTAATCAGACATTGGGAGATGTGCAGATAGGTATCTATCATACGCATACAGCAGAATCGTTCATTCCCAGTAGTGGCAAATCTCATGTGGCAGGCGGAGAGTGTGGGGAGATTGTTGAGGTGGGGGCGTTTTTGGCGGAATGTCTGGCGAAGCATGGCATTCGGGCGGTGCAGAACAGTTGTGTACATGACTATCCGAATTTTATGCATGCGTACAGTGCATCCGAAAAAACAGCTACCCGGATGGTCGCGGATTATCCTTCTTTATGTATGATGTTTGACATTC
>CAYWKY010000321.1:0-1099 GCA_964458915.1 uncultured Faecalibacterium sp. | reverse complement strand
TTCTGATTCGAGCGTGTGTACACTACGCATTGTTTGAAGATGAATTTTATCTGAAATCTCAGATAGAGGTGCTAAAAGAAAGTTTGGAACTCTTTATTATGAAATATAACCCGACAGCACGTTCGGGTACTTGAAATCAAAATAAAGCGAAAATTTTTAAGGGGATATCCCCTTAGTAGTATGTTGTACATACTACTAAAAACCTTAACTACTTACATTACAAATTAAAATTCTCTCAGGAGGTATATTCAATGAAAATCACAAAAAGACTTATTCCAATAGTGCTAAGCCTTGTATTTGTCATATCTGCATTTATGACAGTTTCGGCTATAGCTGCTCCGTCGGGAACAGCGGAGCAAGACGGTGTAGTAGCAACTCTGACTTGCGATAAGACCGAATATTCGGCTAACGAAAAAGTGGCTGTTACGCTAACCGTAAAAAACAATAATCCCTATTCTGTTGAAGGTATTGAAACGGAAATTATTCTGCCGGACGGTTTCAAAATCGAATCCGGCGAATTGAAGCAAACCGCATTTACATTAAATGCAGAGGAAAGCAAAGACGGAAGTGTTAATCTTGCGAAGATTCCGGAGAAGCCGGTTACATCCAATAGTCCGCAAACCGGAGACAACTCACTTGTCGGCTTGTATGCAGTTATTATGCTCCTGTCCGGCGGTGCGTTGGTTGTTATTGGAATCAAAGAAAAATGGTTCCGTAAAAAAGGTGTGATGTCCCTTATCCTCTGCTTTGCGATGGTTGGCACTGTGCTTGCTCCATTGGCAGTAAATGCAGCAAGTACATCTAAGAATTTCAGTGTTGAAAATACAATTAAGTATGGTGGCAAGAATGTAACAATCAAAGCAAATATTTCTTACTTATACGAAAAGCACAATAAGGTTACATTCAATGTAACGGATACTTATTATGCTGTAGGAGATACGGTTGAGATTACCGCACCTGAACCGGAAGAAGGTAAACACTTTGATCATTGGACAGCTGTAAAGGGCGATGTCACTTTTGCTGATCCAAGTAAATCATCTACAACCTTTGTAATGCCGGATGGCGAAGTGGAACTGAAAGCAAATTATGCTCCTAATAC
>CAYWKY010000320.1:0-1102 GCA_964458915.1 uncultured Faecalibacterium sp. | reverse complement strand
GTACTTGGGGGCATAAATGAGGAACAGCTGGCAGCGGTCAAGGTGTATGATCGCAAGGTACATCAGTTGGATCAGGAAAAGCCTGCGCGAAAAGAGCATTGTCTGTATGATATGCTTTGCAGATATGCTGCAGATATGCCTGATAGTGAAGCTGGAAGGACAATACAGCTTTTTTTGGAGCGACTTGCGAAGTATCGCAGGCAGATGCATTATTTTACGGTAGCTGAGCTGTTATATGAAATATTGCGGGATTATCATTATCGGGAATATGTGAGTGTACTGCCGGATGGGGAAAAGCGGCTCGCAAATGTTTCCTTACTGTTAGAAAGGGCGGCGGCCTTTGGAGCAACAGGCAGTCATGGTGTCTTTGCGTTTACTTCATATATTGACCAGCTTCATAAGCAGGCGGTGGATTATGGAGAAGCAGGACTGACGGAGCAGACGGCTGCGGTACGTGTCATGAGTATTCATAAAAGTAAGGGACTGGAATTTCCGGTTACGTTCGTATGTGGTATGGGACATATGTATCAGATGCGAGATAAGCAACAGATGTTGTTGATTGATAATGATATGGGAATTGGCATGGATTATGTGAATCCACTGCTGCGCAGCAAAAACAAAACGCTTCGCAAAAATATCATTGCTTTGAAGATGGAGCAGGAAATTTTGGCGGAGGAGCAGCGTATCTTGTATGTTGCCATGACGAGAGCTAGGGAAAAGCTGATCATGGTAGGATATAAGGCGGAATATACTGTGGACGAGGATCATGCTTGGAAACAGGAGCAAAATTGTTCCTTGCCGGAAATTTTGTCTGCACGCTCTTATTTGGATTTGTGTCTGCTGGCACAGAGGGCAGACAGTCCGATTACAGTCAGAGTCATGGCGCAGGAGGAATATGCGGCACAGGAGATACAGGAGGTTTTGAGCCTGAGGGAGCGCAAGGAGATGTTGTTAGACAGCCTGCAGATCCAGTCAGATTCCACTTATAAAGAGACTTCTCTGTATCAGCTTTATCAGGAGCGTTTTTCTTACTGCTATCCATACGAGCATTTAAAGGGGCTTTATGCCAAAACAAGTGTGTCTGAGTTGAAGAGAGCAGCAA
>CAYWKY010000319.1:0-1111 GCA_964458915.1 uncultured Faecalibacterium sp. | reverse complement strand
ATGTTACACAGTAAAAAAGATTATGAGACTTGCTTGAAAAAAATCATTTTGCCTTTAAAAAAGTATTTTACTTTGGGAAAAGCCGGAATAAAATGCGGTAATACAGGCGTGCATTACAAAGAAAAGACAGCTTTAACCGAAGCTTTTGCACGCCCACTTTGGGGGCTTGCACCTTTGTGGGGCGGAGGCGGTGAGCTTGAAGATTTTGATAAAATTTATCTTGAAGGAATAAAAAACGGAACAAATCCTAATCATGAGGAATATTGGGGCGAAATAACAAGCTGTACCCAAGAGGTTGTGGAAACGGCAGCCATAGGCCTTTCTCTGATTCTTGCACCGCAAAAAGTTTGGGAACCTTTAAGTGAAATTGAAAAAGATAATTTTTATAATTGGCTTTCCGGCATTAATAAAATTACTGTTTGGGACAATAATTGGCAATTTTTTCCCGTAATGGTGAATTTGGGCTTTAAAAGTGTCGGAAGAGAATACGATAAAAATATAATTGAAAAAGCTTTTGAAAAAATAGATACATTTTATTTGGGAAACGGCTGGTATACTGACGGATATAATCCCCAATCGGATTATTATATCCCCTTTGCAATTCATTTTTACAGTCTTATATATGCAAAAGTTATGGAAAAAGAGGACCCTGAAAACAGCCAAAAATTTAAAAAGCGTGCCGAAAAATTTGCCAAAGATTTCATATATTGGTTTGACGATAATGGTTCAGCTCTTCCCTTTGGTCGTTCTCTTACATATCGTTTTGCACAATGCTGTTTTTGGAGTGCATGCGTTTTTGCCGATGTAAAACCTTTTTCAATGGGTGTTATGAAGGGAATTATTTTAAGAAATTTGGAATATTGGATGAGCTTGCCGATTTTTGATAATGACGGTGTTTTAACCGTGGGATACGGTTATCCGAATTTGTATATGTCGGAAGATTATAATGCTTTCGGTTCACCTTATTGGGCTTTGAAGTCTTTTCTTGTGCTTTTTTTAGATGAAAATCACGAATTTTTTAAGGCTTGCGAAGAACCGCTTCCAAATATGGAAAATTTAAAAATTATTCCCGAAGCTAAAATGGTAATCCAAAGAATAAACGGTTATGTTG
>CAYWKY010000318.1:0-1115 GCA_964458915.1 uncultured Faecalibacterium sp. | reverse complement strand
GTATCTAAGAGTCTCATCAAAGCCGTATCAATCGCACCACCGCGATAACCACTGACAATCCCGACCGCCGTACCGCCAACGACCGCAATCACAGCTGCCGCCAAGCCAATCGTAAGCGAAGTCTTGCCCCCCACCAAGAGAGCCGTCAACATATCACGACCCAGAGCATCCGTACCGAGCGGATGCTTCAACGAAGGCAACTGATTCATCGCGAACAAGTCAATATTGCCTGCCCGCTCTGCCGCGACCTCACCACCAAGCAGAAGCACAATACACCAGATAAGGAATAACACAAGAGGTGTTGACCATCTCATACACACTCCTCCTCTCTGCGTCTGCGTATCCGCGGATCAATCATACGACATACCAAGTCCGCCAAGAGAGACGAGGCAACCGTCAAAATACTGATAACCACAATCGCCCCTAACAAAAGCGGATAATCCCGCGTATAAGCCGCCGTCAATAGGAGTCTGCCCATCCCCGGCCAAGCAAAAATCATCTCCGTCATCACCGCACCCGCAAACAACCGCGGTAGCTGAAACGAAGCCGTCGTCACCAGTGTGAACAGACAGCTACGCATCGCATACCGACACAGCGTGCGAGTCGGCAGACCCAACGCACGAGCCGACCGTATATAATCCGAAGCCAGCTCCGTCACCATCGCCGAACGGACAATCCCCGTCAAGCGAGCTGCCGTATGCAACGTCAATACCGTAAGCGGTAATACCAAATACGGTACAGAATGGCCAATATCGAACGAATCCCCCAGCGGAGCAATCCCGCCAATCGGCAATACCTCTAGCCAGATGCCGAACACCGTCAGCAAAATCAAGCCCGTCAAAAAGCTCGGCAGCGACCACAGAGCGAACAAGCCCACATGAGCCGCACGATCGCCCCACGAGCCGGCACACCGTGCCATCCATGTCCCCAGAAGCATCGCGATACCATAGCCCAGCACCAATGCCGGCACCGTCAGCACCAGCGTTGCACCGAGCCGATCAGCAAGCATATCCAAGACCGGTCTACCTTCCCAGTACGAAACACCAAAATCGCCCCGCAAAAGCGTCATCAGCCATGCAATATACTGCCCCAAGAGCGGACGGTCTAATCCGTAC
>CAYWKY010000317.1:0-1129 GCA_964458915.1 uncultured Faecalibacterium sp. | reverse complement strand
ATATTATTGATATCGGGGCAGAGTCGACGCGTCCGTATGGCAATAATGAGTTTGATACGGCAGAGGTTGAGATAGAGCGGTTGATGCCGATATTAGAGGAGGTCCTCAAGCGTACAACGGTGCCGATATCGGTCGATACGTATAAGGCAGAGGTTGCCAGAAGAGCGTTGGCGAGTGGTGCTCATATCATCAATGATGTATGGGGCTTGCAGTATGATAACGGAGAGATGGCGTCGGTTGTTGCCGAATACAATGCTCCGATTATTGCGATGCATAATAGCCAAGAGACGCGGTATTCGGCAGATATTATGTCGGACTTGATTGCCTTTTTTGAAAAGAGCATTGAGATTGGTACGCAGGCAGGAATCAAGAGAGAGTCGTTCATTGTGGATCCGGGTATTGGGTTCGCGAAGGAGCTAGAGCATAATCTTGCGATTATGTCGCGACTGGAAGAATTGCACGGACTGGGTTGTCCGCTGCTGTTGGCATCGAGTCGCAAACGTTGTATCGGAGAGGTGCTTGACCTTGAGGTAACAGAACGAGTAGAAGGTACGATGGGGACGGTCGCAGTCGGTGTGATGAAGGGTGCACAGATTGTGCGAGTGCATGATGTAAAAGAAGTCAAACGCATGACGCGAATGATGAATGCGATACAGAAGGTGGGGATATAAGAATGGATACAATTTTGTTGCAGAATCTGATGTTCTATGGATATCATGGTGTTTACGAAGCCGAAAAAGAGCTTGGTCAGAAATTCTATCTTGATGTGGAGTTGAAGGCTGACTTGACGCAAGCAGGATATTCAGATGAGCTGATGGATACAATTGACTATACAGCGGTCTATCGTGAGGTCAAAGACATTACCGAAAACAGAAAGTTCCAACTGCTAGAAGCTCTTAGCCAAACGATTGCCGACCGTATTTTAGAGATGGATGAACGCATTGCCGAAGTTGTGCTTCGGGTACGCAAACCGAGTGCACCGATGCCGGGTGCGATGGATTTTGTCCAGGTTGAGATTACCAGACGGAGAAAAGTATGATTTTTATCGGGCTTGGTTCGAATCTGGGAGATCGCAAACAGCAGTTGGAAGATGCTATTCGCGAGCTGGATGCTTGCGGTGTGCATACCG
>CAYWKY010000316.1:0-1139 GCA_964458915.1 uncultured Faecalibacterium sp. | reverse complement strand
TATAAGATTATGGAGGAAACGCTGAACTTAAAAGATGTCCGTATCTTTGATTATATTGAAGATGAGGAAGGAAAAAAGAAAGCGGTCTTAAATAAAAAAGAAACTGCAATCGCTCAGGCAAAGCAGGAACTTATTAAGCAAGGATTCCAAGATTGGATATGGTCTGACCCGGAACGCAGAGAAAGGCTGACGAAACTTTACAATGAAAAGTTTAACAGTATCCGACCTCGTGAGTATGACGGAAGTCATATCACATTCAATGGTATGAATCCGGAAATTGAATTGAGGGAACATCAGAAAAATGCAGTAGCACACATTCTTTATGGTGGAAATACCCTGCTTGCTCACGCAGTTGGTGCAGGAAAGACCTTTGAAATGGTTGCGGCTGCACAAGAATCCAAACGACTTGGACTATGCAATAAATCTCTGTTTGTAGTTCCGAATCACTTAACGGAACAGTGGGCGGCAGAATATTTGCAGCTGTATCCGGCCGCAAATATCCTTGTCGCAACGAAGAAAGATTTTGAAACTAAGAACCGTAAAAAGTTCTGTGGCAGAATTGCTACCGGAGATTATGATGCAGTCATCATCGGACATTCTCAGTTTGAAAAAATCCCAATGTCCATTGAAAGACAGAGAGCTATTTTGGAACAGCAGCTTGATGAGATTGTCACCGGTATTGCCGAACTAAAACGCAATAACGGAGAAAAGTTTTCCGTAAAGCAACTTGAAAAATCTAAAAAGCAGATTAAGCAGAAGTTGGATAAGCTGAATGACCAAACAAAGAAAGATGATGTTGTAACCTTTGAGGAATTAGGTGTAGACAGACTTTTCATAGATGAAAGTCATTATTACAAGAACTTGTTCCTCTATACCAAAATGCGAAATGTCGGAGGTATCGCACAGACGGAAGCACAGAAATCTTCTGACCTTTTTATGAAGTGCAGATACCTTGATGAGATTACCGGAGGACGAGGAACGGTCTTTGCTACGGGTACTCCTATCTCAAACAGTATGGTGGAACTTTATACCATACAGAGATACTTGCAGTACAACACCTTGCAGAGAAACAATCTGCAACACTTTGATGCGTGGGCTTCTACCTTTGGCGAAACCGTAACAGCGGTAGAATTAACACC
>CAYWKY010000315.1:0-1152 GCA_964458915.1 uncultured Faecalibacterium sp. | reverse complement strand
TTAAAAGCTTTCGATAAGGAGGTACGATTTTATTGAAACATTTATCACGCATAGACATTGAAGTTATTGCCGAAAAGATTATAAAGGCATATAGAGAACTTCCCGAAGTAAAAAACAAAAAGATTTATAGAATAGAACCTGAGTTACTGTTGACGAAGCTGCTTGGCTTGAAGATAGAATACCAGCATTTATCCCTTGACGGTTCAATTCTTGGAATGACATCATTTCAGGAAGTCGGGGTTGAGGTATTTGACGAAGCAGATACAGATACCTTTTTCTTCTTGGATGGTAAGACCGTACTTGTAGAAAAGGATTTGCAACAGGACAGTGGGCAAAGAGGTCGTTTTAACTTTACGACAATGCACGAAGGCAGTCATCAGATATTCAAAATGCTTTATCCGAATGACTATGGTGTAAGAAATGCTGAACCGGTACATTTTTATAAAGCAAATTCCGAAAGGAATAAGCCTATATCTGATTGGGAGGAATGGCAAGCAAATACATTGGCATCTGCCATCCTACTTCCAAAGGATTTAGTTCAGCAAGGTATGTTCTTATTTGATTTGGGCGAGAAAATCAAATGCCTGAATAAAGTACATTACCCAGTTGTATATGATAAGTTCTCTGCACTTGCAGATTTCTTGGGTTGTTCTAAGACTGCACTTGCAATCAGAATGAAGAAACTGGGATTATTAGAACAGGAATACCTTGATAATCCGCACGACTACCTTGCGATTTATCCGGAGGTGTCAAGATAATGAGTAATGAAGAAATGAAGATAGTTGTCAGATGCCCTCGGTGTGATTGGAGAGTATTTGACAAGGTAACACCCACTACCGGTGTTATAGAATTGAAGTGTCCGAACTGCCGCAGAGTAGTTGCAGTAGACTTATCTCTTAGGAAGTCTAACGGACTGAAATACAGAATGGCAGCATACGCCAAAAGATTAAAAGAGAAGTAACAACAGAATAAGAAGTACATTCATTGTACCGAGCCACGGGTCCTGAAAGTGAATACTTTCTGAGTCACCAAATTGCCGGACATTGAGAATCAGAGGATAACCATATCCTTCTGTTCTTGATGTTCGGCTTTTTTTGTTGCTGCTCCGGAATGGAGAAAGCAAATGAAATATAAGTGGCTCTGTTACATCGC
>CAYWKY010000314.1:0-1159 GCA_964458915.1 uncultured Faecalibacterium sp. | reverse complement strand
AATTTGCATTTCCCGTTAATCCATGTATGTTGTATTTTCTTAAATCTAATATTTCCTTCAGGATTATCAAAATGTGACACGGAATATCTGCAATCAGGTGATTTAGAGCAGTACACGCTACGTCGAGAAAGCAAACTAGTTAATTCAGTAATTGCAATACCATATAATTGATTGTGGAAAATATGGTCAATACGCTCCTGCAAATCAGGAATTTCATTTTCTAGTCCGACAAGTAATCGTTTTGCAATTTCTCGTAAATATACGCCGGTTTTACAGGCTGGGTCTAAAAACTTTGTATTAGGATTTTTAAATAATTCTTGTGGCAACATATCAAGCATTTTATTTACCACTTCAGGTGGAGTGAAAACTTCATCATTAGATAAGTTGGCTAAGCATGATAAAACATCAGGTGTATGCAACGTTTTATTTTTATTTATTCTATCAAAGAAAGATTCAGTCATTTTCGTTTATCCTCCTGTATGGTAATCCGATATATTCTTTTATAGGTTTTGCGATATATTCGCCAGTAACGGGATTAAGAGTTAAGTATTTATAAATGTCGTCTTGTTCATCAAATAGTGATGGTTGTGGTTGTTTTTGTGGCTTTTCTCCAACTTTTAAAAGTACATCTAAACGAAAATCACGACGTTTTAGATTTGTTCCGCCAACAACACTCCATTCAGGGAAAATAATAGGAGTATTTGTATCTTGTTGATGTTCATCTACACACATTAAAGTTAGAGCATTTCCACATAGGATATTTTTGCTTAAGATATACTCTACAGCTTGTCTTGTTTGCTCGTTTACTTCCTTTTTGCAGATGGCTTTATATTCCTTGTCCCATATAGCAAATAGGCGATTACGACATTCAACAACGTTATCTTGCATAATATCCACACCATAAATACTGGTCACTGCAAAAACAGAAAAACGCTCATAATCATATGGACTACGCTTATATTTTTTCTTTATAGTGTTAAGTTTACGTGTTAGGATTTCTGCAAGAAAATTCCCATCTCCACAGGCTGGCTCTAAAAATCGTTTGCTATAATCTTCACACATATTTTGAACAAGGTCGCACATTGCTTTAACCTCTCGCTCAGCTGTAAAGACTTCGCCATGATTAGCAACACGCTGTTTTGATTTAATTTGCTTTATC
>CAYWKY010000313.1:0-1164 GCA_964458915.1 uncultured Faecalibacterium sp. | reverse complement strand
ATCAGGAATATACCCGCCTGCTTTGCAGATAACGATTCGTCTGCAACCGCCAAGCAGAACGGCATGCCTTTCTTGTAATATTCTGCGATAGCTTCTCGTCTCTGTCCGGTCAATCGCACGAGCTCATCGATTACTGTATCTCCGCCCCCTGTTAACGAAGGGAATACGGCTACCCAACGTGAGTGTATCTGATTCGTGATACATTGCCCGTTTCTATCATAGATGTCACCGCGAGCATGGCCCAATTCTGCCGACAGCACGTGCGATGCGACACTTGCTTCTGCCAGCTCAGCTCCCATATACAGAGATAGATAGCATACCCGCCCCATCAGGGCGAATAATACCATAATCACGCAGATTCGTATGATTTTCACCCGTTGCAAAAAATCAGCCACACCATCACCTCTCGGCAATAGTATGGCTGATTCTGCTGATTTTGTTGCTTATTTTTTGCACGCACGACGAAGCATGGAATACGCTTCAATCGGCTGTGAGAAACGCATCTTCACAATCTGTTGCGGATGCGGAGCAACCGTGATAGCTTCTCCCTGTTCATCAAACATCTCCGTCAATACCTCGGTGAACGTCTCACCATGTGGCTGGAACACCTCGATTGTCTCACCAATTTTCATATTATTACGCTGTTCTACAATGACATAGCCGTCCTTGTCGGATGCTTCCTTAACAAGACCAACGAAATCATGCGTCTGCTGATACGACGATGTACCGTAGATCTGATCTTCTTCTGTCGTCTTATGTTCATAGAAGCCTTCTGTATAATCGCGATGCGATACCTTGACCAGCTCGTCTATCCATGCTTGTTTCGGTGCATAGCCTTTAGGATCGGCGAAATACGCATCGATTGCACGACGATATGCATTGACAACAGTGGCTACATAATGCACACTCTTCATACGACCTTCTATCTTAAAGCTGTCAACACCTGCCGCAATCAATTCCGGCAGCTTCTCGAACAAGCAAAGGTCTTTCGAGTTAAAAATATACGTACCGTTGTCATCCTCCATAATCGGGAAATAATCATTCGGACGTTTTTCTTCGACCAGACGATATTTCCAGCGACACGGCTGGGCACATTGTCCACGGTTCGAATCGCGTTTCGTCAGATAATTGCTTAAGAGACATCTTCCCGAATACGAGATACAC
>CAYWKY010000312.1:0-1169 GCA_964458915.1 uncultured Faecalibacterium sp. | reverse complement strand
TCTGAAGGCTATTCTTAGCTATGCACCACATATTACGCCACTTCATATCGTTCGCCATGGCAGTTCGCATCATTCTGATTCGCTTGATGATTCTGCTCTTGCCAGCAGTTCTGCGATTCGTGCCGTACTGTCAGAGAAGTCTCCCACATTAGAACGCCTTACTCCTTATATACCGCCGGTAGCGATGCCTTATCTTTCTCGTTATTGGGCGGAAAATGGCGGTCTTGCGAATCTCGAATTGCTATCTCCGCTTGTATTCGGGCTTCTTCATACGACAGACAAAACGCGTCTTATCAAGACAGCTGGGATAGCAGAAGGATTGGAAAATAAATTCTTGTCCGCATCGCTTACGGCAAATACGATAGATAACCTTCTCAATCAAGTCAAGTCGAAGCGATATCCGCGTACTCGCCTGAATCGTATTCTTCTTCATTACATATTCGGTTCAACGAAGGATATGATTGCTCGCTTCGATGCGATAGGTCCGCAATATATTCGCATACTGGGTATGAACGAACGCGGACAAGCCTATCTCCGTGAACGCAAAAAAAAGACGCAGCTTCCGATTATTACGAAGCTCACGTCCTACTTTAATCAATATGATTTGCTGTCCCCGGGCAAAGATCCGTTCAAGTCAATGCTTGCTCTTGATGTACGCTCTGCGAACGTATATGCTCGTCTGTTCGATACGCCACTGGCGATGAACCAAGACTTCACCACCTCGCCGATACGTCTGTCAATCAGCGAGTAACTGTCGAATCTCATCTATATGACTGCGGGTAGCTTCTTCGCCAAGGCGAATACATTCGGCAACACTGTCAAAATCACTCGGTGAGATATGTCCTACTGCCGGATATATCAATACATCGGCCTCTTTATATTTTTCACCACCGATTTGTCGTTCGACAACATCTATCGAACGCAAAACTACATCAACGATATTCGTAATCTTAACATCCGAAGAATCTCCTGCAAGGTCAACACCAACGACGACTTCGCCACCCATACGTTTGGCAACGTCAACCGGTGTCGGGTTGACTAGAGCACCATCTACATAGAGCTTGCCATCTTGGGCAAACGGAGCAAAAATACCCGGTACAGCTGTACTTGCTCGCACCGCCTCAGCAATGCTACCTTGCTCAAGTACGACCTCCTGCCCTGATAAGAGG
>CAYWKY010000311.1:0-1187 GCA_964458915.1 uncultured Faecalibacterium sp. | reverse complement strand
GTTTTGGTCGAGCTTTTTCAAAAGCTCGTGGGGTGTGGGGCAAAGCCCCACAAAAGCTTTCCTAATAGAAAAAGCTCAAATAAAATATGTAGAGAAAACTTTTACACATTAACGGCGGGAAAAAATCATATAAATTGTTAGGTGATTAATATGATGAATTATGTTTTCCCTGTGATGCTGTTTATATCCTTTATAGCTGCTGTCGCAACAGGACGAATTGATATGCTCTCCGCTGCCGTAATTGACGGTGCAGAAAATGCTGTGGAGCTGTTATTGAGACTTGTGTCTATGCTGTGTCTTTGGGGCGGTGTTATGGAAATAGCCGAATGTTCAGGAATGACTCAGGTGTTTGCTAAAATGCTTTCTCCCATAGTGAAACTCCTTTTTCCACGCATCAAAAAAGAAAAGTATGCCCTTGAAGCCATGTCCATGAATATAACGGCAAATATTTTAGGTCTTGGCAACGCGGCAACGCCCTTAGGTCTTGAGGCTATGAGACGGTTGCAGGAAATCAACGAGGACAAAAATGTGGCAAGCGATGAAATGGTGGTTTTTGTGGTTATGAATACAGCGGCTATGCACATTATTCCAACGACAGTTGCCACAATGAGGGGACAGTACGGCAGTGAGAGTCCAATGAGTATAATGCCGGCAGCGTTTTTAACCTCGTTTTGCGCCCTTGCCGCTGCAGTAATAGTTGCAAAAATCGGCAATGCACTGCGTCGCAAAAAGAGAGTCACGAGGTAAAGCTATGTTAGATAAGTTAGGCAGTTACATATTACCGCTAATGGTTGTTGGCATTGTAATTTTCGGTCTTATTAAAAAGGTCAAGGTTTTTGATTGCTTTATGAAAGGAGCAAAGAAAGGACTTATTACTGTTTATGAGCTGTTGCCAAGTATAACAGGCTTAGTGCTTGCGGTTACAATGCTAAAAGAAAGCGGAGCTATGGATATTTTATCCTCATTTTTGTCTCCTATTACCTCTTTTTTCGGGGTACCCGACGAAATAACACCCATGGCACTTTTAAGCCCAATTTCAGGTGGCGGTTCACTAACACTTTTTGAGAGCGTATTGAAAACCTATGGCCCTGACTCCTTTATAGGTCAGGTGGCAAGCGTTGTCATGGGCTCGACTGACACAACGCTTTACGCAGTTACAGTTTACTACTCGGCTATTGGCATAAAAA
>CAYWKY010000310.1:0-1200 GCA_964458915.1 uncultured Faecalibacterium sp. | reverse complement strand
GCGGAAAATTTGTTTTATCAATCGATAAAAATCAAGACGGATTTATTGATACGGGCATGAGAAAAATCACAGTATTTCCTGATACAGCTGAGGAAATGAAAACTCATATCGCAAATGCAGGCTTGTTACTAACAGAATGCTACGAAACCGAATTTGCACATATTTTTGTGGCGAAAAAGTGACTGCTTATATACTAAAGGTTAATCTTGCTTGCCGCCTGTCTTATGCGGGCGGTATTTAAAAACACAACAACTCAACCTATGGTTGCGTACGGGTAAACGGTTATGTTATATACATTTAAACTGCTATGATTTATACTATAATCGGAAAGCACTTTTGAATAAAAAATTGGAGTGAATGTTATGTTGAAAATCGGTGAAAAAATAAAGGAACTGCGTAAAGCACAGGATATAACACAAGAAAAGTTGGCAGATTATCTTAACATCTCTTACCAAGCAGTTAGTAAATGGGAGAACGGACTTGCTCTGCCAGATATTACATTAGTGCCACAATTAGCAAACTTTTTCGGCGTTTCGGCAGATGAATTATTGGGCATAACTAAACCTGAACAATCGCAGGAATTAAAAGAATATGAAAAAAGGTATTTTTAAATTCGGCAGAGAAGGCAAAATTTTAGAAAAACAAAAACTTTGCCGTGAGGTTTTAACGAAATACCCTCGCAATTATCAGTGGATGTTAAATCTTGCTTATGCTTTGGTTTCCTACTCTGCAACAAAAGAACAAGAGGAATACAGCAAAGAACATAAATTCATTGAAGAAGCAATCAGTTTCTGCGAAAAGGTGTTAGAAGATTGCACTATTGACTGTATAAGACACGGTGCAATACAAATACTTTGCTATAATTATCCTAATATAGGTAAAAAAGAACAAGCAATTAAACTGGCAGAAAGTATGCCCGATATGCTGTGTTCCCGTGAACCGTTGCTTAGCAGAATTTATAAAGGTGAAGAATGCTTAAAACAAAATCAACAGAATTTGGCAAATATGATAGACTACAGTGCCGGAATTATTTATGAAATGGCTTGTCGCAGTGATTTAAACCAAGGTCTTAATAATGATGAACGGATACATTTGCTTAATACGGCGATTAAATTGTATCAAATAATATATGAAAATGATGAAAACAGTTCTATGTATAATTGTAGACTTTCACATTATCATTTAATGATTGCAAAGCTT
>CAYWKY010000309.1:0-1209 GCA_964458915.1 uncultured Faecalibacterium sp. | reverse complement strand
ACCTTCCCGACAAACCCACGCGCAAATCGGCACGTATCGTCGGTGACTGTATGGGCAGATATCACCCCCACGGTGACTCGTCTATTTACGATGCAATGGTGCGCATGGCGCAACCGCACGTCATGAACGTTCCGCTAATTATCGGTCAGGGTAACTTTGGTAACATCGACGGCGACTCTGCCGCTGCAATGCGTTATACCGAAGCGAAACTTTCGCCCATGGCTGTGGAATTGTTGCGCGATATCGACAAAGATACCGTTCGTTTTTCCAACAACTTCGACGATACCACCAAAGAACCGGACATGTTGCCTGGCAGATACCCCAATTTGTTGGTTAACGGTGCAAGCGGTATTGCGGTAGGTCTTGCTACCAACATTCCGCCACACAACTTCGGCGAAGTTATCGACGGTACCATTGCATATATTGACAACCGCCATATTTCCCTCGCTCAAATGATGAAAATCATCAAAGGACCGGATTTTCCCACAGGTGGCTACGTAATCCCAGGGGAAGGTCTTGTGCAAGCGTACGAAACGGGCAAAGGCAAAATTACCATTCGTGCCAAAATGCATATCGAAGTTGCCCCCGGCGATAAACGTAACCTTGTTATAACGGAAATTCCCTACGGGCTTTCCAAAGCGGATTTGCTAATCAAAATCGGCGCACTAAAGGACGACAAAAAGGAATTGTTTGCCGGCATTGCCGAAATCGTCGACGAAAGTGACAAGGAAGGTATGCGCGCGGTAATCAAACTGCGAAAGGACTGCGATCCGCAAAAAATGGTAGAGCTTTTGTACAAACACTCTTCTTTGCAAATGTCCTACGGTATCAACATGGTTGCCATTGCCGATGGTAAACCGCAACTTATGGGATTGTTAGACATCATTGCTTACTACGTCAACTACCAACGCGAAGTGGTGTTGCGCCGTTGCAAGTTCGAGTTGGAACAAGCCAAAGAACGCGCCCACATTGTGGAAGGTTTGGTAATTGCCGTTCAAAACATCGACGAAGTTATTCGTATCATCAAAAACGCAGCATCCACAAGCGATGCTCGCACAAAACTGCGCCAAGCATTTTCTTTGAGCGAACGTCAAGCACAAGCAATTTTGGATTTGCGCCTTGCTCGTATCACCAAGTTAGAAGTTAACAAACTGGTAAACGAGTTGGAAGAACTTCAACGCACAATTGCCCGTTTGCAAGTTATCATCA
>CAYWKY010000308.1:0-1224 GCA_964458915.1 uncultured Faecalibacterium sp. | reverse complement strand
CAATTCCCGTGAGGCTTTTGTCGGTAGAGCAAATCATACTTGCCGCTGCCTCTGAGCGTGTTGCGCCGAGATAAGTGCGAAACGGAATTTTAAGATAGTCGGAGAAGATATGGGCAATTTATGACGGATGGCAGCCGAAGTTCGTGCTTAGCATATTTATTGTGAAGGGCTGAGTCTAATTGGTGTTTGTATATGAAATCAGTTCGGGCGCAAGCTTGACTGCGGCTGCGGTTTTCATCGGACGAATACTAAGGTTTTGCACAATTTCCGAAATGGCAATACAGCATAACCCCAAAGCATATTTTGCCCAAAATAATGTTTAAAAGGGTATATTCAAAAGGTAGAGAGTATGATAAAATTCAGAAAAAGACCAAGGTGGATTTGAAATAAACAATGCTCGGAAGTGGTCGAGAATAAAATATTAGCCGTGCATACCGCTGGGCGACAACCATTCAAAACTCACGGGCTGTGCCAAACACATAGAGTTTTCGTATATAGCGGTGTGCGTGGGAATTGTTCTTTTGAAAAACGAGGGTGAGATTCTGCCTTTGAAGAAAGGAACAAAGGTTTCGGTTTTTGGGGATTTGTTTTTCGTTATGTAATTAAAAAATACTTTCCGATTATTGACACAGGACGAGGTTTTTGATATACTGTAGTCGTAGAAATTTTGACAAAACGGAAAGGCGATAGCACTATGAAAAAAGTTATTTCGATTATTATTGCAACTATGATTATGATTTTATCGGCTTCCTCGACGCTCTTTGCGGCAGAGGAAAATCTTTCGGCTTCAGAAAAGAGTGCAACGGCGCTTAAGGCATTAAATCTTTTTCAAGGAACGGATAAGGGATTTGAGTTGGAAAGAACTCCGTCGAGAATAGAGGGAATTGTTACGATTATCCGACTTTTGGGCAAGGAGCAGGAGGCGCTTTCAAGTACGGGAACGCATCCTTTTCAAGATGTTTTGCCGTGGGCGGACAGATATGTGGCTTACGCTTACGAGCAAAATATTACCAAAGGCATATCCGAAACGGAGTTTGGCTGTAACGATTTAATGAGCCGCAAGCAATTTGCAACCCTTTTAATGCGTGCGTTGGGCTACAGCGAGGAGAGCGGCGACTTTACTTATGAAAATGCGGAAAACGACGGCAAAACTTTGGGAATTATCAATGACACATTAAATTCCGACAAATTTTTGCGTGGAGATATGGTTATAATGTCTTATCT
>CAYWKY010000307.1:0-1228 GCA_964458915.1 uncultured Faecalibacterium sp. | reverse complement strand
TGATCGGTGCGTCGTCGCTGCCGTTTTCCTGCAGCATACGGACGTAACCGCCGAGCGGAATCGCAGACAGACTCCACTCGGTGGCATCGGGATCGTTTTTGCGGCGGTAAGAAAAGAGTTTCCTGCCGAAACCGATGGAAAAGCTGAGTACTTTGACACCGAAGAGACGGGCGGCCAGATAGTGCCCGTACTCATGAACGACGATAAGAATGCCCAGCGTGACGGCAAAAGCCAAAATTGTCGTCAGTAAATCCAACGTCGATCCTCCTTATCTCTGACTGCTTCGGTACTGCTTTTACTGCTTGAAGGTTTGCGACGTTTTATCTGCCGCAGAGACCCTCGATATATTCGCGGGAAAGAATTCTTGCTTCGCGGTCGATCGCAAGGATTTCTTCAAGGCTCTTCGGTGCATCCGGATCATAGCCGTTCATCATGGTGAGGCACACCTTGGCGATGTCTAAGTAACGGATGCGGCGGTCGAGGAACGCTTCGACCGCAATTTCATTGGCTGCATTCAAAACGATGCAGGCGCTGCGTCCGCGGCGCAGTGCTTCGTAAGCGTAGGAGAGCTGCGGAAAGCGCTTGGTGTCCGGTGCTTCGAACGTGAGAGAGCCGAGCTCGGCGAAGTTGAGCGGTTTTACGCCGGCGTCGAGTCGTTCGGGATAGCCCAGCGAATACGCAATGGTGTTACGCATATCGGGCGCACCCATCTGAGCGAGCACCACGCCGTCCTCGAACTGAACCATAGAGTGGATAATGCTCTGCGGGTGAACGACCACGTCGATGCGGTCTTCGGGCACATCGAAAAGCCAGCGGGCTTCGATGACTTCAAGACCCTTGTTCATGAGCGTGGAAGAGTCGACCGTGATCTTGCGGCCCATGCTCCAGTTGGGGTGATGTGAAGCTTCTTCGACAGTGACGTCGGAGAGATCCGTACGGTGACGGAAAGGACCGCCGGAGGCGGTGAGCACGAGTCTCAGGAGACTTCTGCTCTTTTCAGAAGCACCCTGCAGGCACTGGAAAAGCGCATTGTGTTCGCTGTCGACAGGCAGAAGCTTTGCGCCGTTGTTGCGGACGGTATCCATAAGGAGCCTGCCGCCGCAGACCACGCTTTCCTTGTTGGCAAGCAGCAGCTTTTTGCCCTTTTCTGCTGCGGCAAAGGTGGAGGCGATACCTGCGGCACCGACGATTGCGCCGACTACGGTATCGGCTTCGTCGCTTGAAGCCA
>CAYWKY010000306.1:0-1234 GCA_964458915.1 uncultured Faecalibacterium sp. | reverse complement strand
GGATGATGCTTGACTCAGGTGCCCGTGGTTCTAACAGCCAGCTTCGTCAGCTTGCAGGTATGCGTGGTCTTATCGCAAATACCGCAGGTAAAACTATCGAAGTTCCCATTCGTGCTAACTACCGTGAAGGTCTTAATGTTCAGGAATACTTCATTTCTTCTCGTGGTGCTCGTAAAGGTCTTGCCGATACAGCTCTTCGTACCGCTGACTCAGGTTACCTTACTCGTCGTCTTGTTGACGTTTCACAGGATGTTATTATTCGTGAGGAAGATTGTGGATGCAACGAAGGTCTTGAAGTATACGACATCATGGACGGTAACCGTGTTCTTGAGCCTCTCACAGAGAGACTTAAGGGTCGTTTCCTTCTTCATCCTCTCACCGACGAAGAAACAGGTGAGGTTATTATGGATAATGACCATATGCTCAGCGAAAAGGATGCAGACAAGGTTGATGCATACCTTACAGCTAAGATGAACAAAGCTCTTGAAGCAGGTATGGACAGAGAAGAAGCTTCTCAGATTCGTCGCATTACCATTCGTTCACTTCTCACTTGTAACTCAGATCATGGTGCCTGTATTAAGTGCTACGGTTCAAACCTTGCAACAGGTCAGCCTGTTACAGTTGGTGAAGCAGTTGGTATTATCGCTGCTCAGTCAATCGGTGAGCCGGGTACACAGCTTACCATGAGAACATTCCACACCGGTGGTGTTGCATCAGGTGCCGATATTACACAGGGTCTTCCTCGTGTTGAAGAACTTTTCGAGGCTCGTAAGCCTAAGACTCTTGCTATTCTTTCTGAAATTGACGGTGTTGTTTCATTTGAAACTATTAAGAAGAATCCTCATGTTGTTGTTACAGATGAGGAAACCGGAGAGAGAAAGGAATACTTCCTTTCATTCGATGCTCGTGTAAGAGTTTCAGAGGGTCAGCATATTAAGAAGGGTGAAACTATCACTGAGGGTTCAATTGATCCTAAGGACGTTCTTAATGTTCTTGGTGTTAGTGCCGTTCATGACTATCTTATTTCTCAGGTTCAGCAGACATACCGTACTCAGGGTGTTGACATCAACGATAAGCACATTGAGGTTATCGCTCGTCAGATGATGAGAAAGATAAAAATTGAGGATGCCGGCGATACAGACCTTCTTCCGGGCAGTGTTGTTGATAAGAAGGAGCTTCGTCTTGCAAATGAGGCAGTTAGAGCTAAGGCTGCTGAAACAGGCGAGGAGCTTCA
>CAYWKY010000305.1:0-1239 GCA_964458915.1 uncultured Faecalibacterium sp. | reverse complement strand
GCTCACAGGAGATCCTTTTGATCTTCATTTTATTTTCCCTCCTTCAAAGACTTCAGCAGCTCATAGGCCAGCTGCGCTTCCTTCGGTTCCTCCAGCAGGGCGGTCAGCAGGCCCGCCGAAAATGAAGTTTCAGGGAACTCTGCTTCGATCAGCTCTTTGGAAATCAGCTTGCTGAGGGCGTAATCGTCATAGGTGCCCTCCACGAAACGGGACAGGGCATTTTCAATGATCGTGTACCGGTTTTCGTATTCCTCTGCCGTTACGGCACCTGACAAAAGCAGGTCCACGACACTGCTGTCACCGAGATCCGCCAGCTCCCGGGTGAGGGTCTCGGCCATGCTGCCAGCGGTCAGGGCAATGCTTCTGCGGTAAAAGCGCAGATCACCGGAAATGACCTTCTTCGCCCGCACCGATTTGTCACCATTCAGCTCCACGATAAAGCACTGTCCCTCCGTGTCGCAGCTTACATCCGTCTGCACATGGGTGCCGGCATTGAAGATCTTTCCCGCGGGAGCGAGCTCCTCTGTCAGATCACGGGGGAAGGGGACATGGGTGTGGCCGATCAGCCACACATCCACGGGGATGGCCTCCAGCTCATCCCGGGTCATCAGGAAGTACAGCCCCTCTCTGTCGATGGTCTCGCCCGCCACCGCACCATGGGCAAGGCCGATGTGACAGGCTCCGTCCTTTGGAATTACTGTATCTTTGATCCAGCCGAGATTGTTCTCCCCCGGCGCGGAATGCTGCGCGGTGCAGAGGGCGGGGTATAGAACGACATCCTCGCCGTTGACGGTCAGCGGATAGGGCCGGTAGTCGGTCAGCAGCAGAATGTTATCAAAGGCGGTCATCTCCTCCCGGAAATACTGCCAGACCCTTGCATCGGGAGTGTAGTAGTCATGATTTCCGGGCAGCACCGCGACGGTTCCCCGGAAGCGGGACAGCATGTCCAGAAGAAGACGAAGGTCCTTTCTGGATATGCTGTACGTGTTTTCAAACAGGTCGCCGGTGATCACAAACAGGTCACAGTTTTCCTGATTTGCGGTTTCTACCATCTTTTCAAACGCGGTGATCCTGCTTGACGCAAGGACCGCCGCCTGTTCGTGGCTCGCGTATTTTAATCCGATGTGCTGGTCCCCGGTCACAAATAGTCTTGGCATCCTGATACCCTCCCGTGTTTTACTGATGTATTTCAAAAGTATTCCTGAAGTGCATATTGACACAATATAATTTACCATAGCC
>CAYWKY010000304.1:0-1242 GCA_964458915.1 uncultured Faecalibacterium sp. | reverse complement strand
TATAAGTATGGTAACATAATTTATATTGTTAAAGGGCAAACTTTTGCATACCGTGTTGTGCCTTTTTTAGCAATGAAAAAAATAAATGAAAGGGGAAAGTCTTAATGAAAAGATTTTTCAAAAGAATTGCTGC
The DNA here is from genome assembly GCA_964458915.1 of uncultured Faecalibacterium sp. Lineage (GTDB taxonomy): Bacteria > Bacillota > Clostridia > Oscillospirales > Acutalibacteraceae > UBA6857. The sequence goes on along the minus strand of CAYWKY010000304.1, from coordinate 1,109 downwards.
ATTTGTTACCATAACTGCAACAGTTGCGTCTATGGGGACAGTATTTGCGCAAACAGAAATGGATAATATGAGATTTGCAGGCTATGATTTGTCAAATCCCAACAGTCCGAACAAAATTTACAATGAGGTAATTAACGGCAAGTACACAAATAAGCAAGTATTTGTTCCCGTAACATCCGAGTGGTATGCAGAGGGTTACGAGAGCGTATATCCTTATGCCGGATACAGCAGAATGTATATAGAGGGCAACAGACAGGATATAACTGCTTACAACAATCTTTTCCCGCAATGGGAAACAAGAAAACAGGATTATATGTGGGAAATTAAAGCTCCTTATGTAATCTGGGAACGCCAGCAGACAAAGTATATGAACGAAACATGGAAATGGGATTTCGGCAATGAGGCATTTAGCATTCCGGACGAAATTCTTAAAACCAAAACAAACAGAACGGCTCATGTATTGGATATAAGCATGAAGCCTTACGGTTTCGGTATATATAACACCTGCGGTAACTTCTTAAGTGATGACGAAATGAGAATGTATTCCGATTTCAGCGTAAAAGCTCCGAAGCTTTGGACAGATGCCGTGGCTAATGTTTTAACAACGGAAAATCTCAGCAAGAGAGATGCAAACGGCAGATACGAAATGACAGACGCCGAAATCGCATCGGTAATTCCGGTTGTATACAGTAAATATATTACGGCTCAGTTTGACACAACAGGCTCTAAAGGAAGAACAACAAAGAATGTTGCTTCGGAATACTTAAAGCATATGAACGACGGCTGGGAATGGGATTTTGATTCCTTCGGTATAAGATATGACGCATCAATAAGCTGGACAGCTCCGGCTTACGAAATGGCAGAGCCCTACAACTACTATCAGTATCTTGTTATAAACGGTGTTGTTATGGACGGCTCTTGCGGCAAGGACAGAATTCTCCGTTACACAGGCGGAAAGGCTTCTCCGTCGGTAACATGGAAGTTTGCTTTCTTCCAGAACTCTGTTGACGAAAGCGGCAATATCGACAATTCCGTATACGAAGTTGTTGAACGCAAGTATATCGACGGCGTTCCCGCAGTTGATGAATATAATCAGCCTATATACAGAG
>CAYWKY010000303.1:0-1252 GCA_964458915.1 uncultured Faecalibacterium sp. | reverse complement strand
GGTATATAGATTGCGCTGTTCTTTACCGCACAAACGCACAGTCAAATGTTATTGAAAGTGTGCTTGTACGCTCTGGTATACCGTACCGTGTTGTCGGTGGATTACGCTTTTACGACAGAAAAGAAATTAAAGATATAACTGCGTATCTTAACCTTGTCAACAACCCAAGTGACAACATTCGTTTGCGCCGTGTTATCAACGAGCCGAAAAGGGGTATCGGTGAAACCTCGCTCGCGCGTGTAGCCGAAATTGCCGAGGTTGAGGGTATATCTTATTTCGAGGTTATGAAGCGCGCCGCAGAGTACCCTGCGCTTTCGCGTGTTGCGGAAAAATTTGCCGCATTTTGCGGAATTATCGAAAATCTGCGCGAGCTGTCGGCAAGCCTTTCCGTAAGTGAGATTTTACAGCTTGTTATAGAAAAAACCGGCTATGGTGATTATCTTAACGCCTTGCCAACCGAAGAGGCTGACCGCCGTGAAAATGTTAAGGAGCTTGCAACCTCTGTTTTACAATACGAGCAGGAGAATGAAAATGCATCTCTTTCGGGCTTTTTGGAGGAGGTCGCACTTGTCAGCGATATGGATTCGTATGACACCGATGCAGATGCGGTTGTGCTTATGACGCTTCACTCGGCAAAGGGACTTGAATTTAACACAGTTTTCCTTGTCGGTATGGAGGAGGGAATTTTCCCGGGTAACCAAACCATATACGGCGGTCCCGAGGAAATGGAGGAGGAACGCCGCATAGCATATGTCGGTATAACACGCGCCAAGCGCAGGCTTTACATAACAAACGCTTTCAGGCGTATGCTTTACGGTCAAACCTCTTACAACAGACTTTCGCGTTTTGTCGAGGAAATACCCACATCACTTTGCGAAATTACGCAAAAGACAGGTATGGGCGGCGGTTATACCTCTGTCGGCTATAACTCAGCCGCTACCTCAAAGCCGCGACCTGTTATAAAGCATCAGCCGACCGCACCTGCTACGCCGAAGCAATGCTTTGCTGTCGGTGATACCGTCCGTCACGCGACCTTCGGCGTGGGCGAGGTTTTGGCGGCAACGCCTATGGGTAACGATATTTTGCTGTCTATTCAGTTTGATAAAGCAGGCACTAAAAAGCTTATGGCAACCTTTGCCAAGCTTGAAAAAATATAATCGGGGTAGGATATGGAAAAGCTTATTATTTCAGTAGGCATAGTCGCACTTAACGAGCAGGATACCGTCGGTATTCTTTTAAATCAGCTTTATAT
>CAYWKY010000302.1:0-1261 GCA_964458915.1 uncultured Faecalibacterium sp. | reverse complement strand
TCTTGATGTTGTGATGGGCTTGGAGAATCGGATTGTCTATGACCTGGTAGATGTTACGGAAGGATTCTGCCGATTGAAGCAGGCACTCATTCGTGACAAGAGGCAGGGCAATCTCTATTTGTTACCTGCCGCACAAACGCGGGATAAGGATGCCGTCAAGCCGAAACAGATGCAGGAGCTGTGCAATGAATTGAGAAAAGAGTTCGACTATGTATTGATAGATTGTCCAGCGGGAATCGAGCAGGGATTTCGCAATGCGGTAGAGGGAGCAGACCGTGCAATTATCGTAACGACACCGGAGGTCTCAGCGGTGCGTGATGCGGATCGTATTATTGGGATGCTTGCGTCAATGGGCAAGAAGGATTCTAAGCTAATTATCAATCGAATCCGACCGGTTATGGTCAAGAAGGGAGACATGATGGACAAGGAAGATATTGTCGATATTCTGGCAATCGACTTGATTGGGATGATTCCTGAAGATGAATATATTGTTGTATCGACGAATCGAGGTGAGCCGGCTATCTTGAATCCTGTCTCGAAGGCAAGCATGGCATATCAGAATATTGTACGCCGATTGATGGGGGAAAATGTACCGTTCGTAGAGATGGACGAAAAGGTGCATTGGTTGTCTCGTATGAAAAAGCTAATAGGGATGTGAGACGCGATGAATATGTGGAGAAAATTACTATCCTGGTGGCAAAGAACACGTGATGCGTCTAAGGAGATTGCCAAAGAGCGGTTAAAGCTGGTCTTGGTACATGATAGAGCATCGGTATCACCGCAACTAGTTGAGAGAATGAAGGAAGATATGATTCGAGTCATATCGGAATATATGGAGATACGGCAAGAGGAGATTGAGATACAGCTTAGCCGAAGTGACGGTTCGGTGTCGCTGACGGCGAATATTCCGGTGACGAAGATGAAGCGGGATATTCCTTCTTGAAGGTATAAGATAGGCAGTGACTTCATATCTTGGGGATAAGATATGAAGGAGGCATTGAGGATGGAACAGCCGAATCCGTGGAGAGGATATCGTCATGAAGGACATAAAAGAAGGCTTAATTGGATGCAGCGGATGCAGATTATGATTGCGGTGATTTTATTATTGGCGGTGTGGCTGGTGCCGATGGTCAATCCCCGATGGGGACAAGTAAGTGGTCAACTGGTGTGGCGGACAACGCGAGAGACAGGAGACTTTTCAAAGATGTGGGGTCAGATAGAATCGTGGAGAGATGGCGTGATGCATCAGCCGTGGCTTGAC
>CAYWKY010000301.1:0-1266 GCA_964458915.1 uncultured Faecalibacterium sp. | reverse complement strand
TATCACCATCTTCGCCGATGCTCTGCCAAACGCATAGACACCACTTGCTTCAATACCCTCCGGTGTAATGGTAACCGTCGGCTCATCGAGCTGCTTGACCGAATGGCGAAGTGCCTGTGCTAAGTCCTCTTCGGTAATCGCTGCCGTTATCTTCGCATCCCCTACATGATGTAACAAGAGCTTACCCTCTTGCATCAGATGCGGCATATCGATTTTGATATTCGCCAGCTGTGCATGAATCTCATCACATAATACGCGACCGACTCGCACACGTTTGCCCGTCAAGACGATCTCATCTGCCGAGCCGCCAATAAGCGACATCGCAGGCAATGACGATACGTCTGCCATTACCTGCACTGACTCTACGCTACGCATTAGACTGCGTTCTATCATCGTTTCTGCAACCAGCGGTAAGAGTAGCTGACTGCCAAGAAGGATCCCCGCAATACCGATTATCCAGTATCTGCTTCGCTTCATGGATGATTACGCCTCCGGTTTTGCTTTTCGGCTATTCATCGCCAAGTACGCTTCGATGAATGCGTCAATCTCGCCATCCATCACAGCTTGTGTATTGCTCGTTTCCACGTTGGTGCGATGATCCTTGACCATGCTGTACGGATGGAATACATACGAGCGAATCTGGCTACCCCACTCGATTGCCTGATAGTCACCGGCAATCTCAGCTTTCGCCTGTGCTTGTTTTTCCTGTTCTAATTCATAGAGCTTCGCACGAAGGAGCTTCATACACTGTTCACGGTTCTGAATCTGCGAACGTTCACTCTGACATTGTACGACAACTCCTGTCGGAATATGTGTCATACGTACCGCAGAGTCAGTCTTATTGATATGCTGACCGCCCGCACCGCTGGCACGATACGTATCAACCTTGAGGTCGGCAGGGTTAATGTCAATTTCTACATTATCGTCAATCTCCGGCATAACATCGATTGCCGAGAACGAGGTCTGACGACGGCTATTCGCATCGAACGGCGAAATACGTACCAGACGATGTACGCCTTTTTCCGATTTGAGATAACCATATGCGTTATGACCTGTAATCATGAGTGTTGCACTCTTCACACCGGCTTCATCACCAACTAAGAATTCCAACGTCTCAACCTTGTATCCCTTCTTCTCTGCCCAACGGACATACATGCGAAGAAGCATCTGCGTCCAATCCTGTGCCTCCGTTCCGCCCGCACCTGCGTGAAGCGTCACGATTGCATTGCTGGCATCATGTTCACCCGACAAAAGAAGGTCAAGCTC
>CAYWKY010000300.1:0-1296 GCA_964458915.1 uncultured Faecalibacterium sp. | reverse complement strand
AGCAAGCTCCAAGTCACTCGTCGGAGCATCGGCAACGAGTCTCAGATGCAGTCCCTTCAAGACGCACATTCCATCGGTATGACAATCTGTCACCTTGAAGATAATATCGCCCCCATGCGAACGTCTGATGACCAAATCACCTATCTCAATCCCCACGTGCGTCCCCTCCTCTCTGCCCTATCATATGCAAAAGAGAGCATTTGCGTCCGAAAAGAAAAGCCGACCCTCTTGTCTAAGAGAATCGGCTATGCTTATTCTGCTTTTGTCAGCTCAGTGAAGGCATTGGCAAGGCTTGCGAATTCTTCGAGCGAGAGGGTCTCGCCTCTACGCTGACCGTCGATGCCCGTCATCTCCAAGGCACGCTTGACGGTATCTGCTCCGTAGCCGGTTACCTTGAGCGAATTGGACAATGTCTTGCGTCGCTGTGCGAACGATGCCTTGACGACGCGGAAGAACATCTTCTCTTCGGTGACCTGTACCGGCGGATTCTCTCTTACACGGCAACGAATAACGGCAGAGTCTACCGCAGGTGCCGGTATGAAGGAACGTGGTGGTACGGTGAACATGATGTCCGGCTCGGTGAAGTACTGCACCGATACGCTGAGAGCACCGTAATCCTTCGTGCCGGGACGTGCTACCATACGTTCCGCGACTTCCTTCTGCACCATCGTAACGAGTACGTCAATCGGCAGACGCGATTCCAACAGTCCCATGATAATCGGTGTCGTAATGTAATACGGCAGATTCGCTGCCACACTGAACGTACCTTCTCCCATCAACTCAGGGATATTCGTCCGCAAAATATCGCCATGGTGAACGCGAACGTTCTCATAGCCGCCAATCGTCTCGGCAAGCACCGGAATCAGATGGTCGTCAATCTCGACCGCGGTGACGCTTGCTCCCGTCTCTGCCAGACCCTGCGTCAGCGTACCGATACCCGGTCCAATCTCCAAGACACGCTTGCCTTCGCCCAGACCGGCAGCAGACGCAATACGGTCGACAACGCTTCTGTCAATCAAGAAGTTCTGCCCCAGTTTTTTGCTCATGCGAAGTCCGAATCGTTTCAATATATGAAGTGTGACATCTTTTTTCGCGATAATCGGATGTATCATCAATGTTCCTCCTTGGTATTATCCATCTCACAAAGTGCTTGCTTAAATTCTTCCCGTGTTACGCCGTAGTGATTGAGTCGCATCAAGAACGTCTTGCCGTTGGCATAGCCGATACCGGTGCGTTTGCCCAGCTCATTGCGACGAGCGGCAGCATCGGCAGTACCGGTCAAGTCGTTCTTCACCA
>CAYWKY010000299.1:0-1296 GCA_964458915.1 uncultured Faecalibacterium sp. | reverse complement strand
CCCGCGGCCCGGAGAGAGCTTCTTGGCTGACGGTACGCTTTCCCGCCCGCGCACGGTCAAAGCCCGGACACGGCTGGAACGCGGTCAAATTCTTTATTTATTTTACAATAGCACCTGTGGAATTGCAAGAAAAAACGGGCGGACCGGATTCGAGCCGCCGTTTCGACAAACTTTCCTGTTTTTTTACAGAATCGCTTGCCTGATGTTTGTTCGGGTGATAAAGTAAAAGAATAACCCCGCCGCAAAGGAGTACGATCTCATGGACAGAGCCTTCAATATGTTCCGAAGCTACCTTCTGCGCTTTTTCTTCCGTCTGGGTGTACTGCTGGTCACGCTCTGCGGCTATTTCAAAAACAGAGCCGCGCTGGATTTTACACGAGCCACGGGCCATCTGGCCCCGATCCATATTCTGTGGTGCATACTGCTGGGGTCCTTTGCCCTCCAGCTCTCGCCGTGGTCCCGGGTGTCCCGGGGCTGCCTCAAGCAGTTCCCGCAGAATTTTCAGCGGGTCGAAGACACGGTGGACGCTTTTTTCCTCCGCACGAAGCTGAAAAAGCTGGATCTGGGCGCGACCCGGGTGGCCGTGGTCTGGGCCGTGCCCAATCTGCTGTTTGGGTGGCTGTATGTCCGGGGCAGACTCGGCGTGCCGGAGCTGCTGGTGCTGACGGTGTTCTACTACCTCTGCGATGTGATCTGCATCGTGTTCTACTGCCCGTTCCAGAAGTTGTTTATGAAAAACAAATGCTGTGTTACCTGCCGCATCTTTGCATGGGGCACCATCATGACGGTCACACCGCTGATCTTTGTGCCCCACTTTTACTCGTGGAGTTTGGTGGCGCTGGCACTGGTGTGTACCGTTCTCTGGGAGGTCACCTACCGCCGCCATCCGGAGCGCTTCTGTGAGGAAACCAATGTCTTTCTGACCTGTGCCGCCTGCACGGACCATCTTTGCGTGGTGAAGCGGGCCACGGAGATCGTCCGCCAGGAGCGTTCAGAGCAGGATGTCTGCTGAAAAGGCGGGACGAGCAGCAGATCCCGCTGTTTCTGGAAGCTGTCAAGGGACATAAATTTGAAGCGCTGTATACGGTCATGTCACCAATCAGATGAAACAGGTCAGTGCGGAGCGCATGGACACCTTCTTTAAGGACGTTCTGAACCTCTAAAGGGAAAAAGCAAGGGAAAACACGTGAAAATGGGCACAAAGAAAACCACGTAACCGCTGCGGTTACGTGGTTTTTCTCTGGCGGAGAAGGAGGGATTCGAACCCTCGAGACCCTTTAGGAGCCTACATGATTT
>CAYWKY010000298.1:0-1297 GCA_964458915.1 uncultured Faecalibacterium sp. | reverse complement strand
CCGTCGTCCGCCCCTACGGAATGGATCAGATTTTTCTGTGCGGCGGAACGTTTGCCCGAAAGCAAACATCCGCCCGCCAATACCATAACAATCCATACAAGAAAGATCAGAATTTCCTGTGCGGCGGAACGTTTGCCCGAAAGCAAACATCCGCCCGCCAATGCTCGCGAAATATCATACAAATAAGAAAAAAAATAAAATATACACACAAACAAAACTATTGGAGGAAAAACGAATGAAAAAGCAGATCTTAAGCTTTTTGATCGCGCTCAGCATATTATTGAGCGTAGGTCTACCTGTGTTTGCTGCGGGCGGGTCGACTGCCACTGCCGCAGCGACGTCATCCTCGTCGGGATCATCTTCGACGGGATCATCCTCGGAGGCGGAACGCAAAATGCCGACCAGCCCCACGGAGGACGCCATCAAAGTGGGCGGTCAAAACAGTTTCACCATTTGGACGTACAATGGCGAGGCGCTTGTCGAGGGCGCGGATTACAGCTATGATGATTCCGAGAAAGTGCTGACCATCCTGTCCGACACGCCGATCGCTATTAAAAACACAAACTCGAACGACCGGACTTACGACCGCATCGTGGTCGCAAAGGACGTTTCGGCAAACATCACCCTCGCGGGGGTCAATATTGACGTGTGGGAAGACGATAACGCTTGCGCGTTCCTGATCATCAAGGACAGCACCGGCTCGGTCACCCTGACGCTTGCCGACGGCACGACCAACATCCTAAGGAGCGAAGAAAACCGTGCCGGACTTGAAAAAGAGGGCACGAGCGGTAGCCTGACCATCCGCTGTGCGCACAGCGGCGAGAGCGGGCACATTTGTGACCCTGCGACCTGCGGCGCGCTGGAGGCAAGCTCCTATACCGGTAATGTGGACCGTTTAGCCTCTGGCGCCGGCATCGGCGGTGGAACCAGCCCTGTCGGCACCTCCTATGGCGCCGCGGTATCGAACATCACCATCTCGGGCGGCAATGTCACGGCAAGCAGCTACAGAGGTGCCGGCATCGGCAGCGGATCTGCGAACGCCAGCGGCGCGGTATCGAACATCACCATCTCGGGCGGCAATGTCACGGCAAGCAGCTACAGCGGTGCCGGCATCGGCGGCGGGCGTGCCCGCAGTGCTGACAGCGGCGCGGTATCAGGCATTACCATTTCGGGCGGGTGCGTCACGGCGAGCAGTGCGGATTCCGTTGGTATCGGAAGCGGATTGTCTAGCGCTTCAAGCGCTGCGGTATCGAGCATCGCCATCTCCGGCGGTTCGCTCAAAGCAAGCAGCACAAAC
>CAYWKY010000297.1:0-1316 GCA_964458915.1 uncultured Faecalibacterium sp. | reverse complement strand
TCTTAAGTCACCTTTTCTTTGTGGTCCGTCAAGAGTCATTTGATCTCCTGTGTAAGCATGGATTGTGCACATGATACCAGATTTGATTGGTGCCAATTTGTTAAGTGCATCAGCCATCGGTGCTAAACAGTTTGTTGTACAAGAAGCAGCTGAGATAACTGTATCTTCTGCCTTTAATGTTTCGTGGTTTACATTGTAAACGATTGTAGGAAGGTCATTTCCTGCCGGAGCTGAGATAACAACTTTTCTAGCACCTGCTTTGATATGAGCTTCTGCTTTTGCTTTTGATGTGTAGAATCCTGTACATTCTAATACTACATCAACACCGATTTCTCCCCATGGAAGTTCTTCAGCGTTAGCTTTTGCATAAATCTTGATTTCTTTTCCGTCAACGATGATTGAATCTTCTGTTGCAGAAACTTTGTCACATAATGCATATCTGCCTTGTGATGAATCATATTTCAATAAGTGAGCTAACATTGCTGGAGATGTTAAGTCGTTGATTGCAACTACTTCATATCCTTCTGCTCCAAACATTTGTCTGAATGCAAGACGTCCAATACGTCCGAAACCATTAATCGCTACTTTTACTGCCATGATTAATTTCCTCCTAAATTTAAAAATGTTTTTATCTATGGTGAATATTCTCCAACTTTGTCAAAGAATAATCAACTCCATCTAAGATTGTACTAAACTTAGCACAAAATTTCAAGTGCTTTTTGAATTTTATGAAAGTATACAAAATTTCGGTTTTCTTTGTCGAAATTCTGTATAATATTGAAAGCCGCACAGTTCCAGATATTCTTTGACTTTCAAAAAATCGTAGGCAATGTGTTCCGGTCTGTGTCCATCCGAACCAATGGTAATCATTTCGCCACCCAGTTCTTTATAACGTTTCAAAATATCTTGGTGCGGATGTGCAAAGGACAACCCGTATTTCCACCCAGCCGTATTCAGTTCCAGTGCCTTTCCGTTCTGAATCAGGTATTTCAAAATCTCATCCAGATAGTCTGCGTACTTTCCGTAAGAATATCCTTTTTCCTGATGAATTCCGTATCGCACAACATAATCAATGTGTCCCAAGGAATCAAAATCCGGACACTTGCGGATATTCTCAATCATCAACTCAAAAGTCCTCCGATACACGGTTTCATCCGTCTTCCCGTGAAAGATATCACCTCTGTAAGGATCCTTTCCATCTACCAGATGGAGCGACCCGATAATAAAATCAAACGGATACTTTTTCGCCAGCTGCTCCTCTGTCTCCCCCAAATGTGGCTGCATACCAAACTCCATGCCAATCAGAACCTCTATTT
>CAYWKY010000296.1:0-1366 GCA_964458915.1 uncultured Faecalibacterium sp. | reverse complement strand
GTGTAGGACATGTAACTGTTAAATATGACGAAGTGCTTGCTATAGGTTATGAAGGAATCATGGACAAGGTCAAGGCAGAACTTGCTACATGTAAACCGGGAGATAGCGATTATGCAACTAAGACTAAGTTATTAGAAGCGATGCTTATCACATTAGAAGCAGTAATCAGATATGCAAACAGATATGCAGACCTTGCTGAAGAAATGGCAGCAAAGGAATCTAATCTAAATAGAAAACAGGAATTGTTAAAGATAGCATCTAACTGTAGAAGAGTTCCTGCTAAGGGAGCAACATCATTCCATGAAGCTTGTCAGAGTTTCTGGTTTGTACAGCAGTTATTACAGTTAGAGTCATCAGGACATTCTATTTCACCGGGACGTTTTGATCAGTATATGTATCCTTATTATAAGAAGGATATTGAGGCAGGAATCATTACAAGAGACGATGCTCAGGAATTATTAGATTGTATCTGGGTTAAGTTCAATGATTTGAATAAATGTAGAGATGCAGAGTCAGCCAAGGGATTTGCTGGATACAGTTTGTTCCAGAATCTTATTGTTGGTGGACAGAATGAAGAAGGAATTGATGTAACTAATGATTTATCATTCATGTGTATTGAAGCATCATTCCATGTATTTCTTCCAATGCCATCATTATCTATAAGAGTTTGGAATAACTCACCTAGAGATTTACTGATTAGAGCAGCAGAACTTACCAGAACAGGTATTGGTTTGCCGGCATATTACAATGACGAAGTTATTATTCCGTCACTTATGAATATGGGTGTGGCACAGGCAGATGCTAGAAATTACAGCATTATCGGTTGTGTAGAACCACAGGCACCTGGCAAGACTTGGGGATGGCATGATGCAGCATTCTACAATATGTGCCGACCTTTAGAATTGGTATTTAGCAATGGTATTGATGCAGGAGAGCAGATAGGCCCTAGAACAGGAGATGTTGAAAAGATGACATCTTTTGAAGAGTTCAGACAGGCTTACATAGAACAGCAGAATTATTTCATTTCTCTTCTGGTTAACTCAGACAATGCTATTGATCAGGCACATGCAGAGAGAGCACCGCTTGCTTTCCTTGCTAGTATGTTAGACGACTGTATACACAGTGGAAAGACACCGGAACAGGGTGGTTGTGTTTATAACTTTACAGGCCCTCAGGGATTTGGTATTTCCAACATGGCAGACGCTATGTATGCAGTAAAGACATTGGTATTTGATGAAAAGAAAGTATCGATGACAGATTTGAAAAATGCACTGACATTTAACTTTGGTCAGGAAATGCATCCACTGGTGGCTTCACAGATAGCCGGAAGTGTAGCTAATCAGTTCGCAGCAAATGGTGTAAAGGC
>CAYWKY010000295.1:0-1392 GCA_964458915.1 uncultured Faecalibacterium sp. | reverse complement strand
CAGGTTACACCTCAAAAGGAAGGGTTATAGAAAAATGCTCACAAGAAGATTTTATCGCCTTTCTTAGAAAGGAATTACCTAAAAAACCACTTGACAGCAAATATGAAGATATGTATAAGCATATTTTTGAGCTTGGCGATTTCATGCCTAAGATAGTTTGTAAAGATAATGGTGTAGTTCCAATTCAATTGACAAAGGCGGAGCTTTCTATAATTTTGAAAAATGCAGAAAAATATTTGCCATTTCTAAGTGAAGTGGAAGATGGAAAAACTGTCAGTGAAAAAATTATGGATATTCTTTCATATAGAATACCTTACTATGTTGGTCCTTTAAATCAACATAGTGAGAGAAGTTGGTTAGAAAGAACCGGGGAAAAGATTTATCCATGGAACTTTGAAAATGTAGTAAATGTTGACCGTAGTGCTGAAAAATTCATAGAAAACTTAACAAGCAAATGCACTTACCTTTTTGCTGAGGATGTCCTGCCGAAGAATTCACCTACATATTGTAAGTTTACAGTGCTAAATGAGCTAAACAATTTGCGTTTAGACGGTGAGGCCATTGATGTTGAATTAAAAAATAGGATATATACGGAGCTATTTGAAAGAAGAGCAAAGGTGACTCAAAAGGCACTCAAAAACTATCTTAAATCTATAGGCTATGGAGATGTTGAAATAAGTGGTATTGATGGCGACTTCAAAAACAGCCTTAAGCCTATAATTGAGTTAAGTGTTTTTGATTTAATCGATAGCGAAAAAGAAGAAGTAGTACGACTAATAACAATTTTTTCAGATGACAAGAAGCTTTTACGTAAGAGATTGTCAAAGCTTTACTCTCATAAATTAAGCGAAGAAGACATTTTACGCCTGTCAAAGCTTAAATATAAGGATTGGGGCAAGTTGTCAATGAAATTCCTTTGCCAACTTCAGGGCGCCAATAAAGAGACAGGCGAAACAGGCTCAATTCTCGCATTTATGCAAAGTACAAATGACAACCTTATGCAACTTTTAAGTAAAGATTATACTTTCCTTGAAAACATTAAACTGGAAAACGGTGAAATGACTTTCACGAGTCTTAAAAAGGAAGTTGATCAGTTATATGTTTCTCCAAAGGTTAAAAGACCAATTTATCAAGCGATGCTTATTGTTGAGGAACTTGTAAAAATAGCGGGGAAAGAACCGAAAAAAATCTTTATTGAGATGACAAGAGGCGGTGAAGAAAAGAAGGAACGAAAGGAATCAAGAAAGAGTAGACTTCTTAAAAGCTATGAAGCTATAAAAAAAGACAATCGTGAGCTTTATGAGAGCCTGGATAAAACAAAAGAAATAGAATTTAACAGAAAAGCCTTGTATTTATATTATACTCAAAAAGGGAGATGTATGTACTCGGGCG
>CAYWKY010000294.1:0-1396 GCA_964458915.1 uncultured Faecalibacterium sp. | reverse complement strand
GTATGAGGAGATCTTCATTACCGACTTCAACGGGGATGTGCTGGGCCTGTATGACCACTTGGGCGAATACGAAAATCTGGACGAGCTCAACCATCTGGCCTGTCTGCTCTCCGAGCTGGATCAAAGCGATTTGGAGAAATTTGAGGCAGTCATTGACAGCGGCGAACATACTTCCAGCGTGGCCGATCTGATCAACCTCACGCAAAATCTGGATTGCTTTGAGTTCTATCCGGATGTCCATAGCGACGAGGAGCTGGGCCGTATGTATGTGCTGGAGTTCGGCGGTGTGGAAGTGCCGGAGCATTTGATCGACTACATCGACTATGAGGCTTACGGACGGGATGTCCGTATCAATGAAAGCGGCCACTTCGCCCCCGGAGGCTATGTGTTCGACAATGGCAGCCGCTTCATAGAGCACTATTCCGGGCGGGAGGATATTCCCGATGAACACAAGGTTTTCTCCATGCCCAAGCTGAATATCCGGGAGCAGATGGCCGCCTACAAGGAAATCATTGACCGATCCTCGCTGGAGGGTGAACGGCTGTACCCGAGGAAGGAGGTGCCGGAACGATAGCGGCACTTCGGGACAAATTGTCCCAAGGCGCCGCTTTTGAAAGGAGGGATTTGACTGGTAGATGAAGATATTTCCCGGCGCACGATTGCGGTTTCCGTGAAGGCTTCCAAGCTGACCGCCCGGAGCCTTGCCTATGTGGTACAGGGCATCGGACGGAAAATTGCCAAACACCACCGGGCCAAACAGACGCCCCACGGCAAGCAGAGCGTGAAAAAGCTCATGGCCCACGGTACGGCGGCGAACAGTATTGAGCTGACCGGGGATACCAGGCTGTTTGACCGGGTAGCCCGGAAGTGGAATGTGGACTGTGCCTTTTATAAGACGGGGCCGGACAAGTATCTGCTGTTTTTCAAGTCCGGGCAAGCCGACGCTATGACCGCCTGTTTTTCGGAATACTCCCGCAAGGTGCTGAATAAATCCAAGTCCCGGCGCATCCCCATTCGGGATCAGCTCAAACGGGCTTCGGAGCAGCTCTCCCGTGAACAGCCCCGGCCCAAGGAGCGTGTGCAGGAGGTGTCCCATGCCGACAGATAAAATCAGAAAGTACATTCTTCCCAATATCCCGTATCTGTTCATCGGCTGGGCCTTTCTCAAACTGGGTACGGCCTACCGTCTGGCTGCTGGCGTAAACGCCGTGGAAAAGCTGCTGGGGCTGATGCAGACTATCGGCGTGGCCTTTGCGGATTTCTCGCCGGGGCTTGATCCCTTTGACTGGCTGGTGGGCATTGTGGGCGCTGTGGCCTTTCGGCTGCTGATCTATTTCAAAAGCAAAAAAGCCAAAAAGTTTCGGCGGGACGAGGAATACGGCTCCGCCCGGTGGGG
>CAYWKY010000293.1:0-1405 GCA_964458915.1 uncultured Faecalibacterium sp. | reverse complement strand
TGTTTTCCCTTTTTATATGTTATAACCATTATTCATCATCATCGTCAACAAGAATGTCAATTTTTGCTCTAACAGAGCTTGCACTTCTTTTTGCAGCAGGTTTGCTTTCCGCTACAGGCTTGTTTTCAGCTGTTTCAGCCTCTTTCTTGTTTTTGTTTTGGCTTGCAGCTCTTTCCTCATTAAAACGATCTCTAACCTTTTTGTCTATCTCCTCACGCAATGAATCCTCACGTTTTAAAAGAGCCTTAACATTGTCTCTGCCTTGACCGAGTCTTGTTTCGCCATAGGAGAACCATGCACCGCTTTTATTGATAATATCAAACTTCACCGCAAGATCGATTATCTCGCCCTCACGAGAAATGCCGGTACCGTACATAATATCAAACTCGCCCTCTTTAAACGGAGGTGACACTTTGTTTTTAACTATCTTCGCTCTTGTTCTTGCGCCGATAAATTCGTTTCCGGCACCCTTGAGCTGTTCAATTTTTCTAACATCAATTCTCATTGAAGAGTAAAATTTAAGCGCTCTACCGCCTGTTGTAACCTCAGGATTGCCGTAAATAACGCCAACCTTTTCACGAAGCTGATTGATGAAAATAACAAGAGTGTTTGACTTTGCTACCACTGCTGTGAGCTTTCTGAGAGCTTGGGACATGAGTCTCGCATGAAGGCCCACATGGCTGTCGCCCATTTCGCCTTCAATTTCAGCTCTCGGCACAAGGGCAGCAACTGAGTCCACAACAATAATATCGAGAGCGCCTGAGCGTGCAAGAGCCTCTGTAATAGAAAGAGCATCTTCACCGTTATCAGGCTGAGAAACAAGAAGAGAATCAACATCAACGCCTATGCCCCTTGCATAAACAGGGTCAAGTGCATGCTCCGCATCTATAAAAGCAGCTTCACCGCCTGCCTTTTGCGCCTGAGCGATACAGTGAAGAGCAAGAGTTGTCTTACCTGAAGATTCGGGACCGTAAATTTCAACGATTCTGCCCTTTGGAAGACCGCCGATGCCTGTCGCTAAGTCAAGAGATAAAGATCCGGTGGGAATAGCTTCCACATTCATCTCCGTATTCTGACCCAAACGCATAATTGCACCTTTACCGTATTGCTTTTCAATTTGAGCTAAAGCAGCATTAAGTGCGCTGTTTTTATCTGCCATTTATGTTCATCCTCTCAATCGTACAAATGTTCGTTTGATTGCATTATACTACATTACGACAAAAAAATCAACAGTTTTTATTAAGAATTAAGCTTGCCTGAGATAAAAAATCTTATATAAAGCTTTGCTTTACGGCTGAAAAAATTTTACGACAAAATAAAATTATTTTTTTCTAAAAAAGGCTTGCATTTTATCTTATTTTCTGCTATTATATACCCTGCTTATGTAGTTTAATATATTTAAGGA
>CAYWKY010000292.1:0-1412 GCA_964458915.1 uncultured Faecalibacterium sp. | reverse complement strand
CTCTTATTATATCCCGAAAAATTCAATTTCGGCTATTTATCTTAATTTTTCTTGCCCATACCCAAAAGGCGCTTATAGAAATCGAAGATTGACTTATTATCGTTATTTGCGCTTATATCAAACTCTATTGATTGAAGACGGAAAGATTTTTATGAAGACGGACGACAGAAAATTCTTCGAATTTTCATTGCGTTCGTTTAACGAGAACGATTTTATCATTCAAGACCTCTCGCTCGATCTTTACGCCGACGACGACCCGAACAATATTCAAACGGAATACGAAAAAGCCTTCGTCGAACAAGGACGAAGAATATATAAAGCGGTAGTTGGCAAAAAACGACTAAATTAGACCTTAACCCCGACCTTTCTGTCGGGGTTTTTCGTTCTCGTTTTTTTTCGCCGACATATATTATTCGTAGGACGAATATGTTAAATTTCTTGCCGAACGCCGAACGAGCGGAAATATTAAATATAAAAGGACAAATCGAGGAAGTTCGAATCCGAACGGGAAGACAATGCCTCGTTGTTTATTCTCAAGGCGGAAAACGCAAACGCGCGCTCGTCGGACGAATTTTCGACTCTCGCGACGTAGAAAGAATCGTAATGGAACTGTGCGATTATTCGTCGTTTAGCAAGGAGGAGAGCATAAGACAAGCGTTTGCAACCTCGTCGGAAGGAGAACGCGTCGGTCTATGCGGCTGCGTCGTTTACGATGGGGAAAGAGTCGCGACAATAAAAGACGTCGTTTCTTGTTGCGTTCGATTTCCAAACGAGGCGATAGGTTGTTCGGAGGCTTTTGCGAAGAGATATCTCCCGAAACCGAAGTCGTGCTTGATTATTTCGCCCCCTTTCGAAGGAAAAACGACGTTTTTGCGAGATTTGGGAAGGTATTGCTCGGACGAGTTGTCCGCCGACGTTCTTTTTTTGGACGAAAGAGACGAATTCTTTGCAAACGGTAAATTTCATCTCGGAAAAAACTCCGACGTAATGCGTTACGCCAGGAAGGTTTTCGGTTTTGAAAACGGCGTCAGAGCAATGAATCCCGACGTCGTCGTAGCCGACGAGTTGATCGACGAAAAAGACGCTATCTCCGTCGCCGCGGCGGCTCTATCCGGAGTCAAAACGCTCGCTTCCGCCCATTCGGAGCATTTAGAAAACCTTCTAAAAAAGCCAATATTCAAAGAGATTTTTGAGAAAAATATTTTTGATTATTACGTCGAGTTGTCCTATGGGTCTATAAAGAAAATACGCGACTCGTTCGGGAGAGAATTATGAAAATAATCGTCGGATTATGCGCAATCGTTTTATCGACTTTAATCGGCGCGAATTTTTCAAAAACGGGAAAAAAAAGACTGACATTTTTCTCGGCTTTAAGAGACTTAAACTCCGATCTTTTGATAAATCTCTTATAT
>CAYWKY010000291.1:0-1424 GCA_964458915.1 uncultured Faecalibacterium sp. | reverse complement strand
CATTTCGTCTTTTGTTTTAATATCCGACTTTACAATAAACAACGTTCGATCGTTTTCCGTATTCTCCTTTTGGTAAAAAGACTTTTTTCTCAAAGTCTTTTTTCGTCAAACTCCGTACGCGTCGGGAACGTCGTTCAAAAACAATACGGCGTCGCCTCGCTTGAGTTTTGTCGAAAGGCGCTTTTTCGCCTCGTCGAGGTTTTTAACCTTAACGACCGACGCGTCGCGTCCGGCTCCTACGGCGATATCTTCCCCGTTTACTCCGACGGCGATTATTTCGTCCGCGGCTAAAGCCAAGACTCTTCCGACCTCTCGATTCAACTCTTTCCCGAACTCGCCGCCTTCAACGATTCCGGGCGTAACGACGAATTTCATTCCGCCAAAATGCGACAAGACCTTTGCCGCCGCTTTGACGCTCTGTTCGTTGGCGTTATAACCGTCGTCGATAATCGTCGCCCCAAAGGCGTTCCTTGTCACGTTCAGTCTATGCGGAGGATTCTTTAAGCCTCTCGCGACCAAAGCGATTTTCCTCGCGGAGACCCCGACTTTTAAGGCGACGGCGGCAGCCAAACAAACGTTGGTCATAACTCCCTCGCCGAACGCGTCTGCGTTTATTCTAAAAATCTCTCCGTTCAACGCCAAGTCAAATCGCAACCCCCTTCTATCCTCTCGCTCGTTCAGCGTTCGAATTTCCTTGCCGTTTCTTCCAACCAAGGACTTTGCGATCGGACACTTTTCGTAAAGTTGAACGCTCCCCTCGCTATCCGCCGAAAAGACGGCGTACCCGTCCAAAGGAAGAGCCTCTATAAGTTCGTTTTTCGTCGCTTTTACTTCTTCGACGCTCCCGAAAGTTTCCAAATGTTGCGAGCAAATTCCCGTTATAATTCCCACGTCGGGCTTCACGATTTCGCACAATTTTTTTATATCGCCCCTCTTTCTCGCGCCCATTTCGACGATAAACACTTCGACGTCCTCGGTCAATTCTTTCGCCGCCTTGCATACGCCGAGCGGAGTGTTATAAGACAAAGGCGTGGCGAGAACTTTGAAATCTCTTTCGAGCATTTTCTTCAAATATTCCTTTACCGTCGTTTTTCCAAAACTTCCCGTTACGGCAATTTTTATCATATTGGGATTGCTTCCGATTTTTTTTGCGCGTTTTCTTATTGTTATCGCCCTCGATATCGCGTCGAACGGAAGCCAAAACAACTTGCCTAAAAAAAGGAAAAACCAACTGAAATACGCGACGATCGACAAAGAAAGCGAGATTGCGAGACTTGAAATTTCCGCCTCGAAAAGACGACCCGTAACCGACGCCGCGCAAAAACAAATCGCCGCCGAAAACAATGCCGCCGACACAATTATCATCGAAAATCTTCTCGTAACAACAACCTTTTTTATCGGTTTTCCGCCTCTAAAAACGAAGA
>CAYWKY010000290.1:0-1425 GCA_964458915.1 uncultured Faecalibacterium sp. | reverse complement strand
GCCTTGACATGGACGAAGACTCAAAGGAAGGCAAGCTTTTTGCTGCTATCGTTGATGCTCTTGATGAAATGGCTTCAGAGTTAAGCGACATGGAAGAAGACATCGAGGATATTGAGGACAGCCTTGACGAGCTTGAAGATTACGTTGAAGAACTCGACGAGGATCTTGGCGAAGTTGAAGAGTTTGTTTACGACATCGACGATGATTGCGATTGCTGTTGCGACGACGATTGTGACTGTGACTGCTGCGATGATGATTGCATCGAGGCTGTTTGCCCGGCTTGTAATGCAGAGATTTGCATTGACTTTGAAGATATCGATGATGAGGGCAAAGTAGAATGTCCTGCTTGCGGCGAAATCCTTGAGTTTGAAATCGAGGAAGAAGACGAAGAAGCTGAAGACGAGGAATAATCCTAAACTAATCTTAAATAAAAATGACACAGAGGCTAAGTGAAGTCTCTGTGTTTTTTTTGTTGGTACGCGAGGAAGAAAGGAGAAAAGGGGAGCGAATAGCCGCCGAAAAAATGAGAAAGTAAAATATCCAAGAAAATCAAGTAAGTTTTTTTGATTACTTTTTTTACAAAAAAAGTAATGCTTGCCCGGCGAGGGAAGGTGATAAAAAACGTACTTTATATTTGTACAATATTAACAAACTGTTCTTTTTTCGACAGAACAGTTTGAAAAGCAGACTTAAATGAAATATAATTAGTTATAATGAAGAAAGTGGTGATACCAATGCAGAGATGAGAGTAGTTCTGCTACTGAGTTTACCAAAACGGTGCATTGCCTGACGGTACAACAGATGAACCATTTGTATTAGTATGTAATGTGTTATAAAGGAGGAAAATATATGTTAGGGTTTTTATTTGGATATATAAAAGATGTAATATGTACTGCTACGATTGCTTTGAGCCTATTTATTGCCGGAATTGTATACGGTGATGCTCCAATCGATATAAAGTTTACATATGACATTCCTACACAGGTTTATGAATATGAGGTTGGTGACAAGGTTGAGGTTAATGTTACAGCAGAAAATGTAGGTAGACCTTTTATGGGAGTGACATTCGTAGCACATGGACCGGAAATTGAAGCAAAAGTCTTTAAGAATGATGAAGATGGCAAAGTAAATTGCATTTATTATAACCAAGAAGACTATAATAAAGGTGAAATACTTACTGACGATGCTGATGTTGAAGGGTATATAAAAAAAGGATATAAAATCGACGCGACGTATCGGTTTACAATACCCGAAGATGCAGAAAAAGGTGAATACAGTATAAGTGTTTCACGCTTTGGTGTCGAGAAAGTCTTTGAAAACGTAATCACGGTTAGGTAAAAGTAAATACTAAAGCAGGTCAAGCGAAAGCAAGACCTGCTTTTATACTATATAGTAGAGGAAAACACCAATATATAGTGTGAGGAA
>CAYWKY010000289.1:0-1426 GCA_964458915.1 uncultured Faecalibacterium sp. | reverse complement strand
CCGTCTCTCCGTTACTCTTGATAGGTTTTATGGTTGTATTATACTACGTTTGCACTACGTTGTCAACAAATATATGCACACAAAATAGCACTGTTTTGACGGCACCCCAAAAGAAGGCAAATTGATTTGCTAACTATTTTGAGACTTTGTGGAAAATTGGAGAACAAAACAAAATGCAATTATTTATGGAAGAACGTCCACGAAGAAAAAATATATTTGCAGACAAAATATCAATCAAAAGAGGATTAAACCAAAATTGATTGTTTGTTAAAACACAACAAAATGCAAATCGTCAACCGCAAAAATGTTGTAAACGTCCGCAATAATCTTTACAAAAAAAAATCACTAATTGTCACAAAAAAGCGACTACGTATTGCAAAATTTGTGTCCATGTGCACATTTTTGCATATAAAAAGCATCATCCCACGACTGCAAAATCAATAATCACAAATGCAAGGGTAATCACGTGTACAAACGTTCACTTGTACAAATGACGGTATCATCCTTGACGGCACAAGCAATAAATGGTACAATAGTTGCATCGAGGTGAACCACTATGTTCAAACAAATGTCTATCGAAACTTACAACGAAATTTTGGCAAGCAAAAGTCCTACTCCCGGTGGAGGCAGTGCTCTCGCAATGGTGGGCGCAATGGCGTGCTCGCTATGTCAAATGGCGGTGGAAGTAACCCTTACCAAGGGAGAAAACGAATATCTTTTAAACTGCCTGCCCACACTAAAACGTTGCATTGCAAAGTTGCAAGATTTGGCGCAGGAAGATTCCGACGCTTTTAAGCAGATAATTGCCGTATCGCACAAAGTAAAAGCAGGCGAAGTGGAAAAATCTGCACTGCAAAAGGAATATCACAAATCGGCACTTGTGCCCATACAAGTTATGCAGGTGTGCAAACGCGCTTTGGACGTTGCGGAAAACACCAAGCCATACCTTTACAAATACGTTGCTACCGATTGTTACATAGGCATTGATTTGCTAAAAGTAGCCATCAAAGACAGCGTGCACAACGTGTATGCCAACACCTGTTTGATTACCGACGAACAACTAAAACGCAGTTTAGAAAAACAAGCGGACGACGTTGCAAACAGTTTGTAAAAGCAATTTGATACACAATACAACCGCAAATGTTTTGAAAGTTTTGTATCACATCCGTATTAGAAACCTACTAACCATACTACTGCCGTTACAAACAAACTACTATATAGCTAATTTTACTACAAAAAGGGACGCGATTTAACTCTCGTCCCCTTATTTTTTGTATTTCTACTTTCACAAACACAAAGGACGAAAATATCGTCCTTTATGCTGTAAATACTAATTATTTGCGTAGTTCTGCTTTGATACGACGTACACCACTACTGCTGGATTGTTCCTTGGTGATAACAAACGTGCCAAGGTCGCCTGTGTTTT
>CAYWKY010000288.1:0-1447 GCA_964458915.1 uncultured Faecalibacterium sp. | reverse complement strand
AGGGCAAAGCAGCTCCGACATGGTCACATTGTATTCTTCCAGGTAAACCACCTTCATGCGGCCGCGCACGTCAGGGTCGCTGTCAATAAGGTCCCGCAGGCTGCACAAAAACTTGATGGTCTGTTTGGCCAAAAAGTAGCCCGGGGCCGCCTTGGCGCCAAAAATATAGGTGCGGGGCACAAAATCGGCGTTTGGATCCTCTTTCAGCGTCAGATAAGTATCCAGAATTTCAAGACCATTGAGGGCCTGGCGTTTGTATTCATGCAGGCGCTTGACCTGCACATCAAACACCGAATCGGGGTCCAAGCCGGTGATGCCCAGCTTTTCCACCTGCTGGGCAAAGCGCAGCTTGTTGGCCCGCTTTACGGCGGCCAGCTCATCCAGGCTGGCCCGGTCATCGGCAAAGCTTTTCAGCTGGGCCAGCCGACTGAAATCGCCCAAAAACTCAGGCCCAATGCGGTCGCTGATAAATTTGGTAAGGCCGGGGTTGGCCTGCATCAGCCAACGGCGCGAAGCAATGCCGTTGGTCACGTTGGTAAATTTGGCGGGGTTGATGCGGTAGTAATCGGCAAAAACCGAATCCTTGATGATTTGGCTGTGCAGAGCCGAAACACCGTTGACGCTGTGGCTGCCCACCACCGCCAGGCTGGCCATGCGCACCATGTGATCACGCACAATGGTCATGCTGTGCTGCATGTTGTCGTCGGCACCAAAGTTTTCGCGCAGGCTTTGGCAAAAACGGCGGTTTATTTCACAAATAATCTGATAGATGCGGGGCAGCAGGGTGCGCAGCAGTGTTTCGTTCCAGCATTCCAGTGCCTCGGCCATTACAGTGTGGTTGGTGTAGGCAAAGGTGCGCGAAACAATATCCCAGGCGCGGTCCCACTCATAGCCGCACTCATCCAGCAGCAGGCGCATCAGCTCGGGGATGGCCAGGGTGGGGTGGGTGTCGTTGATGTGGATGGCGCACTTTTCGGGCAGGTTATCCAGCGAACCGTAAACGCTCATGTGGCGGCGCACAATGTCCGAAACGCTGGCTGCCACCAAAAAGTACTGCTGGCGCAGGCGCAGGCTTTTGCCCTCGGGGTGGTTGTCGTTGGGGTAAAGCACCTTGCTGATGACCTCGTGCATGCTGTTTTGGCCAAAAGCACCCAGATAGTCCCCGCGGTTAAAGCTTTCCATATCAATGCCGGGGCTTTTGGCGCTCCACAGGCGCAGCACGCTTACCCCCTTGCTGCCATAGCCCGAAACATACATGTTGTAGGGCACGGCGTTTACGGTGGTGTAGTTTTTGTGCGCCACGCTGTGGTAATCATCATCCCAGCGTTCTTCCAGCTCGCCGCCAAAGCGCACCTGCACAGTGTGCTCGGGCACGGGGTCCAGCCAGACCTCACCGCCGGGCAGCCAGTAGTCGGGCAGTTCGGTCTGCCAGCCGTCAATGATCTTC
>CAYWKY010000287.1:0-1472 GCA_964458915.1 uncultured Faecalibacterium sp. | reverse complement strand
CAATTGAAGGTTACATAACAAAGGGCGCATGGGAAATGAGCGATATGTTCCATCTTAAGGCGATTGAAATCATTTCAAAGAGCCTTAGAGGTGCTGTTGAAAACACAGATGAAGGCAGAGAGGGTATGGCTCTCGGTCAGTATATTGCAGGCATGGGCTTTAGCAATGTTGGTCTTGGCATAGTACACTCAATGGCTCACCCCTTAGGCGCGGTTTATGACACACCTCACGGTGTAGCAAACGCTATTATTCTTCCCACTGTTATGGAGTATAACGCACCTGCAACAGGCGAGAAGTATAGAGATATAGCAAAGGCAATGGGCGTTTGCGGTGTTGACGAAATGAGCCTTGAAGAAGCAAGAAAGGCTGCTGTAGATGCAGTAAAACAGCTTTCAAATGATGTTGGCATTCCGGCTGACCTTAAGGATATTGTTAAAGCTGAAGACCTTGACTTCCTTTCACAGTCAGCTTTTGATGACGCTTGCCGTCCCGGCAATCCGAGAGATACCAGCGTTGAGGAAATCAAAGAGTTATATCTCAAGCTTATGTAATAAGTTATGATAGCTTACACCTATAAAGAAAAAGGTAAATTTGAGCTGACAGAAAAGCCAAAGCCACAAATTCTTGAGCCAACAGACGCTATAGTTAAAGTGACAATGAGCAGTATTTGCTCAAGCGATTTGCATATTAAACACGGCAGTGTACCTCGTGCAGTGCCGGGTATAACAGTAGGTCACGAAATGGTTGGTGTTGTCGAAAGTGTGGGAGAAGGTGTCACAAAGGTTAAAGTTGGCGACAGAGTAACTGTCAATGTTGAGACCTTTTGCGGTCAATGCTTCTTTTGCAAAAAAGGCTTTGTCAACAACTGTACCGATAAAAATGGCGGCTGGGCTCTTGGGTGCCGAATTGACGGTGGCCAGACCAAATATGTTCGTGTACCCTTCGCTGAGCAGGGACTAAATAAAATTCCCGACAAGGTTTCTGATGAGCAAGCTTTGTTTGTTGGTGATGTTCTGGCAACAGGCTTTTGGGCGGCACGCATAAGCGATATAACACCTGAAGATACTGTGCTTATAATCGGTGCAGGCCCTACAGGTATTTGCTCGTTGCTTTGTGTAATGCTGAAATCGCCTAAACGCATTATTGTTTGCGAAAAAGATAAAAATCGCATTGATTTTGTTAACGAGCATTATCCTGATGTTCTTGTTTGTACGCCGGAAAGCTGTGAGGAATTCGTAAAACGAAACTCCGACCACGGTGGGGCAGATATTGTTCTTGAGGTTGCCGGAGGAGAAGACACATTTAATCTTGCTTGGAAATGTGCAAGAGCCAATGCGGTTGTCACAGTTGTTGCTCTTTACGATAAAGCGCAGACTCTGCCTTTACCCGATATGTACGGCAAAAATCTTGCCTTTAAAACCGGCGGTGTTGACGGCTGCGACTGCGAGGAAACGCTGAAACTCATTGCCGAG
>CAYWKY010000286.1:0-1519 GCA_964458915.1 uncultured Faecalibacterium sp. | reverse complement strand
GTGCAGGCGTGGGTCATGCAGGAGCCGACCAAAAATCACTGGGAGTGGTATTCGGCATACGACTCCGGCTCCACCATCGTGGTGAACCGCTTCACCCAGTCGCTGGAGGATGACTATGTGACCGCCCAAAAGCAGGGCTTCACCCCGCTGGACGATACCAAGCAGGTCTGGACCCACCGTCAGGACGGCATCAACGAGCGCTACTGGTTCTACCCCGCCGCTGACGGGACCGGAAGCTGGCGTGTCTGGACGCTGTGGACCGACGAGGGCGTCAGTGACTATCCCTACATCTTCATCGAGCCGCAAACCATGTACCTCATGGCGGAGCGCTTTCTGGTCACAAAGCCTGAGCCCGACATGACAGAAACCTTTCAGGACACTGCCGTTGACTGCTCCATCCGGGTCGAGGATGGCTGGTCCCGCAGTGGGACGGCCCGGAGCTGGCAGTCTGAGAGCGGCAGCTCCTCTGTGCTCCAGGTGGAATATCGGGACAGTCTGGAAGCAGAGCTGACCGCTCTGAAGGGGGAAGGCTATTCCGTGACGGACACTGCGCGCGGCCATCGCTGCGTTCTGCACGGGGACACAGACCTCACCGTGGTCTATCTCTATCCCGCCCCCAGCGATGCCTGCTATCGGGTGGACATCCGCTGGAGCTGCGGCGCGGACAGCGAACAGGCGGTCGCGGAGGCCCGCGCCTTGCAGCGTATGGCTGAGAGCTTTTCCCTCACCTCATCGGCCCCCATGTACACCTTCAGCAAGGTGCTGTGGGACGCGTACCTGCTGGGCGTTCTTCCAAACGGCACACCGTTGGATTGGAGCAGTGTGGAAGAAGCTGCCAAAAATGATTTCGCCCTCTACGATGTGGACGGCGACGGTCAGGAGGAGCTGCTGCTCATCTGGGGCAACGCCAGCATGGCCGGCATGGGGCTGTATGTGTTCGGGTATCAGGACGGCGCGGTCTACACGGAGCTGCTCTCCTTCCCCATGACGACGTTTTACAGCAACGGTGCTGTCACCGTAAACTGGTCTCATAACCATGGGTGGGCGAGCAACACCGATTTCTGGCCCTATGACCTCCGCGTTTACGATGCGAAAACGGACAGCTATTCCCTCGTCGGCTCCGTGGACGCATGGTCTGTGGATTATCCGGCCACCTCAGACACATTCCCCGCTGACATCGATGTCGACGGTGACGGTATGGTGTATTTCCTCCCTCCCGTTGGCTGGGAAGGGCAATACGATGCGGCGTATCTGGTGGACGGCCCGGAGTATGAGGCGTGGCGGGACAGCTATCTGGACGGCGGGTCGCCGCTGATCATCCCCACCCAAAAGCTGGCGGAGGCCAGCATCGCCGCGCTGGGCTGCCCCAAGCCGATCGTGCCCGCGGCGAGGCCGGTGGGCTGACGGACAGTCTTTCTATAAGTTTCATAAAACTTCATATGCTGAGATGCACCGTAAAATATGACAAAAGGACTGCGCATAAAGTTTTCGTGCATCATTTTCGGTTGCTCCGCAGGAG
>CAYWKY010000285.1:0-1522 GCA_964458915.1 uncultured Faecalibacterium sp. | reverse complement strand
AACATAAGCTTTTTTGACAGCATTTTATATATTTTAACTTTTTAAAAAAATTATAATTTTGTTAATGGTGTCAGTTGCTAAGAAAAAAAGTAGATGTTATAATAAAACATCATAATGTATGTTCAACATACACTGAGGAGATGTTAATTATGAAAATAGGTATTTACGGTTACGGCAATCTTGGTAGAGGCGTTGAAGATGCCATATCTAAAAGCAGTGACATGACTCTTGAAGCTGTTTTTACAAGACGTGAGCCGAGTACACTTAAAATCGCAAGTGAAAATGTGCCCGTAGTGTCGGCAAATGATATTATGGCATGGAAAGATAAAATTGATGTGCTTATTATTTGTGGCGGCAGTGCAACTGATTTGCCTGAAATGACACCTCAGCTTGCAGAAAGCTTTAATGTTGTTGACTCTTATGATAATCATTCACAAATTCCTGTGCATTTTGCGAATGTTAATGCAAAAGCTACTCAGGGAAAAACAACTGCTCTTATTTCTTGCGGTTGGGATCCGGGTATGTTCTCACTTAATCGTTTGTACGCCGGCGCAGTGCTTCCCGACGGCAATGACTATACATTTTGGGGCAAGGGCGTCTCACAGGGTCATAGCGATGCTATAAGACGAATTGAGGGTGTTGTTGATGCAAGACAGTACACAGTACCCGTAGAAGAAGCTATGAATAAGGTTAGAAACGGTGAAGCTCCTGAGTTCACTGCAAGACAAAAGCACACAAGAGAGTGCTATGTTGTGGCTGAGGATGGCGCTGATAAAGAAAAAATCCGTCAGGAAATTGTCACAATGCCCGCTTATTTTGAGCCTTACGACACAACAGTAACATTTATCACTATGGAAGAAATGAAAAAGAATCATAGTGAGCTTCCTCACGGTGGCAGTGTTATTCGTACCGGCAAGACAGGTAAAGACGGCGCACACAAGCATGTTATAGAGTATAAGCTTACTCTCGACTCTAATCCCGAATTTACCGGCAGTGTGCTTGTAGCTTTTGCAAGAGCTGTTTATCGTATGTCAGAAAGAGGCGATTTCGGCTGTAAGTGCGTTTTTGATATTGCACCGGCTGATTTATCACCCTTAGATCGCAGTGAGCTTATTGCACATCTGCTGTAAAAATATATAAAGGAAAGAAATAATATGATATGTGAAAATATCGCCGTTAGTGGCGACCACTTGACCTTTGCAGGCATGGATACTGTTGAACTCGCTCAAAAGTACGGCACTGCGCTGTACCTTATGGACGAAGACAGAATACGCAGTAATTGCCGTATTTATAAAGAAGCTATGGCAAAGTATTTCGGTGAAGGCTGCTTTCCTCTTTATGCAAGCAAAGCGGCATCGTTTAAAAGAATCTATGAAATAATGAAAGATGAAAATATGGGCATTGACCTTGTGTCCCCCGGTGAAATTTATACAGCCTCAAAGGCAGGTTTCCCCATGGAGAAGTCTTTCTTTCATGGCAACAACAAAACCGATAGTGATATTGCTCTGGCTATGGATAAGGG
>CAYWKY010000284.1:0-1525 GCA_964458915.1 uncultured Faecalibacterium sp. | reverse complement strand
GAGCAGAACCAGGCGGGTATGGAATCTAGGGCTATTGGCTCGGACGGTACTTTCAATCAGTCAATGTTAACCGATGTGATGCGCACAGCAGTATCGAAGGTTGCGCGCATTGTAGATAGAGTTCTGAATGGTCAGTCTACGAACGGAAAAGGTTTGGAATCATTTGAGGATTATTTGCCCGTTTCGGATCGATTGGTCAGCGACCTAAAAGAACAAGGGGTTGATGTTGAAGGTTATTTGCATTGTGTTGTTGATGGTGATTTGCAACACGCGCAAAGACGGCACGGAGAAGGATTAGAAAAAAATAAAAAACAAAGTGGATTGACCAGAGAAGACTATTTGCGATTGCCTTTAGTGGTTACTGAGTACGATTCGATTCAGTTGGGAGGAGTTGTAAAATCGTCGCAGTTGCAAGCAGTCTTGTATACAAAGACGTTCCCTGATGGTGTTCAATACGTAGTAGAGGAAGTTAGAAAAGGCCGTAAGAAACTTGCGTTCCGTACGGCCTATAAGAAAGTCACTCCGACACCAAATGTCCCTAGCGATGATGCTAGTCCCTCAGCATTACGTCCTAGACGCTCCGGAGTCAACTCCCTTAGTGAGAACATTTTACCTGTAAATGGTTCGACAGATCAAGATTCTTACGCTCAATCTGGTATTGGAGAAATTAGTAAATCAAAAGCTTCTATCGATACTGTAAGAGCAAAGTACCAAGGAACAGATCAGTGGCTTAAAGCACCGAACGGAGAAGATACCCAACTGACAGAGACTCAGTGGTGCCTTGTCCGTACTCCTGAATTTAAAGCCTGGTTCGGTGATTGGGAAAACGATCCTGCTAACGCTTCCAAGGTTGTTGATAAGAACGGAGAGCCGTTGGTTGTTTATCATGGCGGCCAAGGACGCGTAGAAGATTTCAGTAGAGGAAGTAAGCGCGGCCATATGGGGCTGGCCTACTTTACCGATAGTGTTGCGGCCGGTTCCAGCTACGCTTTCCTGGGAGGAATTGACGGTACGGTAGAAACTCCTGATGACGCTGGGTATCAATGGACTCGTCGGAGTGATAAAAACATACAGGCTCATCCGCACATCACAAAAGCGTTCTTAAATATTCGCAATCCTATTACCCCTGACGAAATTCGCCTCAAAGATGTGGTGAATATGTTCGGCAAAGAAATCGCAGATCTGGAGGAAGATAATGTTGCGTTTTCCAGGTTTGACGGGGATTTCGATGCCGCGGCGGAATGGTTGAGCGATCCGAGCAATTTACAAGAGTGGCTCGAAGAGACTCTGACAGATGACGTTGCCTCTAACACTATTGAAAACGACCTTCTGTCATTGGTGGCTCCGGATGGAGAGTTGCAGGCAAGTCAGGGGTTTATTGAACTCCATTTATTGGGCGAGATTCCGCAATATATGGAGTACAAGGGGTATGACGGTTTTGCCTATTTTGACAACGAAGCAGGAGGTACAACATACGTAGTTCAGAGTCCGACACAGGTCAAATCAGCATCTTTTAATAACGGTC
>CAYWKY010000283.1:0-1554 GCA_964458915.1 uncultured Faecalibacterium sp. | reverse complement strand
ATTGTATACTTGCTCACACCGGTCAGAATTATGACTATAACCTTAACGGAATATTTTTCCGCGACCTTTGCTTAGATGAGCCTGAGGTGTATATGAATGCTGTAGGCGACGATTTGGGCGGAACTATGGGCAATATTATAAGCTGTTCATATAAGCTTATGAGCGCAATTAAACCTGATGCACTGCTTATATTAGGCGACACAAACTCTTGCCTTAGTGCTATTAGCGCAAAGAGACTTCACATACCTATTTTTCATATGGAGGCAGGAAACCGCTGTAAGGATGAGTGCTTGCCGGAGGAAACCAACAGACGAATTGTTGATATTATTTCCGATGTTAATATGGCGTACTCTGAGCACGCAAGGCGTTATCTTCATGAGTGCGGTCTGCCGAAGGAGCGTACCTATGTTACCGGCTCACCTATGGCTGAGGTTTTAAGCGCAAACTTTGAGAAAATCGAAAACTCAGATATTCTTTCAAAATTGGGGCTTGAAAGAAAAAAATATATTCTTCTTTCAGCTCACAGAGAGGAAAATATTGACACTGACAAAAACTTCTTCTCTTTATTTAACGCCATAAATAAAATGGCTGAAAAATATGATATGCCAATACTTTATTCCTGCCATCCCAGAAGCAAAAAGCGCCTTGAAAACAGTGGATTTATTCTTGACAAGAGAGTTATTCAGCATGAGCCTTTAGGCTTTCATGATTATAACTGCCTTCAAATGAACGCTTTTGCCACAGTCTCAGATAGCGGTACTCTGCCGGAGGAATCCAGCTTTTTCACAAGTGTTGGCAAGCCTTTCCCTGCTGTTTGCATTCGCACATCAACAGAAAGACCTGAGGCTCTTGATAAAGCCTGCTTTGTTCTTGCCGGAATAGACGAAAAGAGTCTGCTTTCAGCTGTTGACACAGCGGTTACAATGAACGAAAACGAGGATTACGGTATACCCGTACCGGACTATTTTGAAGAAAATGTCTCCACTAAGGTTGTCAAGCTCATTCAAAGCTACACAGGCATAGTCGATAAATTCGTCTGGAGAAAGTAAAATAATTAATTATGAATAATTCAATATCCACAACAAAAAATTCGGCCGACATTCTGAAATTCATTATGTCGGTTTTTGTCGTTGCCACACATACAGGCTTATTTGCACCTTATCTGACACCTCTTGTGCGCCTTGCGGTGCCGGTTTTCTTCGTACTGTCGGCTTATTTCTTCTTTTCGCGGGTGAACTCTATTGAAAGTCCCGACGGCAAAAAAGCATATCTTAAAAAGAGCGTTAAGCATAATTTGCAGCTCTATGGTTTTTGGTTTGTTTTGCTCTTGCCGTTGACGGTTTATGTCAGAGGCTATTTTTCTGCGTCTTTTCTCGGCGGTATCAAGGAGATGATTCACGATTTCTTTTTCGCCTCCACATTTCAGGCCTCGTGGTACATAACGGCTCTGATAATTGACTTTATCCTTGTGTTTTTTCTTGGAAAAAAATGTAGTAATAAAGTCCTTATTGTTATAGGAATAATCTTATATATTCCGTCTTTGATTTCCTCGAA
>CAYWKY010000282.1:0-1576 GCA_964458915.1 uncultured Faecalibacterium sp. | reverse complement strand
CAGATTGCATATCTACCGGCTCTGAGTTTTGCCTTGACGGAGGGTTTTTGTCCGTCTTGGCGGCTGTGGGGTTTGACTGACTTGCCCCGTCTTTCTGAATTGGTTTGCTGACTGCTTCCTCCATAATGATTTCATTCTTGGATTTAGTAGGCTGTTCATTTGCTACTGCTTCTCGTTTGGCAACTGCCTTCTCCGCTTCCGTAACAATAGCAGCCTTATCCACCTTACCAAGTTCAAATCGTTCTACGATTCTCTGAATCTTGGAAGCATCTTCTGCACGTGCGATAATATCCACCGGAACATTATCGCCTTTCGTGTTCTTATCTCTAAGCACACAATACAAAACACCATAGCGTTTTGCCTGTTCGGTAAACTTCTTCAGGTCCTTATTCGGAATAGAGAATACTTTCAGTTCCTTACCGGACTTAATCATATTGGTAAGTCGTGCTTTGCCTTTTGTTTTCTGTTCCTGCTTTAAGACCGTAACAAGAAGAAGGGCAATGTTCTTTGCCGCCGAACCACTTAACTTTGCAGCGACTTCAAATCCTTCAAGCGAAAGCCTGACGATTTGTTCTGCCGCATCACCACCGTTGTTCATAACTTCGTGACTCCTTTCTTTTCATTTTTCCTTCGTCTGCTCGGATAACCTCAAGGTTAGATTCCATAACCTTTGACCTTTCGGCAATCCCATCACAGAGTTTTACTTCTTTCCGAAGTTCTCTCAATTCATCGTTAATTTTGGAAATCTGTTCTTTGACCTCAGATAGTTCTCCGTCATTCATTTTTGTCCTCAATTTTTTTCGCCAATGCGTTCTATCGTCAGTCAGAGATTTGATTTTTTCTTCTACCGATGATTTATATGAAAAAAGCTGCTCGTCCGTATCAATTTGATGTGTTCCGAGCAGCCTTACTTCTTGGGTAATCTTATCGAGTTTCATTAAATCTTCTTTGAGAAGATAATGAAGTCGTTTCGTATTCTGTTTTTTATACTTTGGCAGATAACCGAGTTTGTAGCAGTAATACAGATACAAGCCATACAGTCCGCCTTTCTTTTTTATCTTGTGTCCTCTTGTAGGAAGTCGATACTGGCGTGGCTTATAGGTCTGTTTCTGAAACGGTTGTATCTGCGACCAGTTCTCACGATTTTCTTTGATGCGTTCTTCAATCCGGGCATTGGTATATTCCTCACCGAGATTTTTTAATCGTATCGGTTTTTCATATCCCTTTGGAATGACCGTCCAATATTTTCTGCTGGGACTTAGGTTATAGGAGTAGCCCATTTCTTTTAGGGCATACTCAAACTCTTTCATCGTCCTGCTATGCTCTATGGCATAATCTATGGCTTCCTTCAGCATTGAATATCTGGTCGGCATACCGGCTTTTTCTTTCATCGTCAGATATTCCGACTGCTTACTGCGATTTGGTTTCGGGTCATAGAAAAGACCATACTTTTCACAGATGCGGTCTGCAATCTGTCTGAACTTAAACCACGCTTTTTCTTCGCCCCACAAATGCTTACCATCTACAAAGGAAATGGAATTGATTACAAAATGGCAATGCAGATGTTTGGTATTTA
>CAYWKY010000281.1:0-1580 GCA_964458915.1 uncultured Faecalibacterium sp. | reverse complement strand
GAAGGGGAACTGCCTGACGCTGCATGTTTGAACCCATAAGAGCACGGTTAGCGTCGTCGTTCTCAAGGAAAGGAATAAGCGCTGTAGCAACTGAAACAACCATCTTAGGTGAAACGTCCATATAGTCTGCTCTTGACGGGTCAATTTCAAGGAACTCGTCACGATGACGAGCATTGACCTTGTTTCTGACAAAGCGGCCGTTTTCGTCAAGCTTTTCGTTAGCCTGAACTACGGTATATTCGTCTTCAACATCAGCTGTCATATATTCATATGTGTCAAGCACTATGCCTGTTTCTTTGTCAATAGGACGGAAGGGAGCTTCAATGAAGCCATATTCATTGATTCTTGCGAAGGTTGCAAGGTAAGAGATAAGACCGATGTTAGGTCCTTCAGGTGTCTCAATGGGACACATTCTGCCGTAGTGTGAATAGTGAACGTCTCGAACCTCGAAGCCTGCACGGTCTCTTGAAAGACCGCCGGGACCAAGAGCTGAAAGTCTTCTCTTATGTGTAAGCTCTGCAAGAGGGTTGTTCTGATCCATGAACTGTGAAAGCGGTGATGAACCGAAGAACTCTCTGACAGCCGCAATAACCGGACGGGTATTGATAAGTGCCTGAGGTGTAACCTTTGCGCTTTCCTGTGTTTGGAGAGTCATTCTTTCTTTGATAACTCTTTCCATTCTTGAGAAACCGACACGGAACTGGTTTTGAAGAAGCTCGCCTACGCATCTGATACGGCGGTTGCCGAGGTGGTCGATGTCGTCTGCACTGCCTACGCCACAAGCAAGGCAGTTAAGATAGTTAATTGATGCCAGGATATCATCAACAATAATTGTTTTTGGAATAAGATCGTCTGCTCTGCTTTCAAGATAAGCAAGACCCTCTTCCTTGCTCATATCGCTAAGCTCGGAAAGCACTTCCATAAGGACAGTATATCTTACATGCTCATTGATAGTTGCATCAAGAAGCTCCTCTTTAGTGTAGCCAAGTGACGCAAGATATGGCTCAGCGTCAACCATGTGGTTTGAGATAACCTTAACAGGCTCTTCTCTGCCTTCAACGCTGACATAGGCAACCTTTGCGCCTGCCTGCTCAATTTCAAAGGCTCTTTGTTTTGTGATAAGCTCGCCTTCGTCGGCAATAATTTCGCCGGTAAGGTCATTAACTATGGGAGCCGCAAGTCTAAAACCACGGATTCTATCTGAAATAGCAAGTTTTTTGTTGTACTTATAACGGCCTACTCTTGAAAGGTCATATCTTCTCTCGTCGAAGAACATACCCTCAATATGAGTTTGTGCGCTTGAAAGCGTTGGAGGCTCGCCGGGACGAAGCTTCTTATAAATCTCGATAAGAGCTTCCTCTGCATTCTTTGTGTTATCTTTTTCAAGAGTTGCTTCAATTCTGTCGTCAGGACCGAAGAACTCACGAATATCTGCATTAGTGGAGCAGCCGAGAATTCTGATAAGTGTAGTAATGGGGATTTTTCTGTTTTTATCTATTCTTACATAAAAAAGATCGTTTTGATCTGTTTCATATTCAAGCCATGCACCACGTCCGGGGATAATAGTTGATGTGTAAAGC
>CAYWKY010000280.1:0-1590 GCA_964458915.1 uncultured Faecalibacterium sp. | reverse complement strand
TGGGCATACCCACAGTTCTGACGCCCGACGATTTCACACCCAGAAGTAAGCACATTATTGAGCTTTCATTGGCTCTTGCAAGACAAAAAAGTGCCGGTTATGTTGGCACTGAACATCTTCTCAGCGCACTTTTAAGCGAAGAAGACAGCTGTTGCAACTATATTCTGACACAGCTGGGTGTTAACCCCAATGTTCTTTTAAGCGAAATGGATTCGCCTAAAAGCAAAGGCACTTTTTCTTCCGGCTCAAAAACCTCTGGCGCTCAAGGCAAAAGTTCAACTCCAACTTTGGATAAATTTGGCAGCGACTTGACCTTAAAGGCTCAAAAGGGCGAAATCGACCCGGTTATAGGCAGAGAAAAGGAAATTGAAAGAGTAATAGAAATTCTTTCAAGAAGAACAAAAAATAACCCTTGCCTTATAGGTGAGCCGGGTGTAGGTAAAACTGCTATTGCAGAGGGACTGGCTCAAAAAATATCTGCCGACGAAGTACCCGAAACGCTCAAAAACAAGCGTATAGTATCCCTTGATTTAACCAGTATGGTTGCCGGCACAAAATATCGTGGTGACTTTGAAGAAAGAATTAAATCCTGCATTGACGAAACAGTTAAAGCAGGTAATGTAATTCTCTTTATCGACGAGGTTCACAACCTTATCGGTACAGGCTCGGCGGAGGGTGCTGTCGATGCGGCAAATATTCTAAAACCCTCTCTTGCAAGAAGTGAGCTTCAGGTCATTGGCGCAACAACCCTTGAGGAATACAGAAAATATATCGAAAAGGATTCAGCTCTCGAAAGGCGTTTTCAAAGCGTAAAGGTCGGTGAACCTTCGCAGGAAGAAACTGTGGAAATTTTAAAGGGTCTTCGTGGGAAATATGAGGCTCACCACAAGGTTAAAATAACCGATGAAGCTGTTGAGCAGGCAGTAAAAATGTCTGTCAGATATATCAGCGACAGATTTTTACCCGATAAGGCGATTGACCTTATTGATGAAGCTTGCTCCAAGGTTAGGCTTCGTGCCTACACAATGCCGCCTGAGGTCAAAGAAATTGAAAAACAGCTCAAAGATATAACAGGTGAAAAAGCTGCCGCAATTGACGCTCAAGACTTCGAGGGTGCAGCAAAGCTTCGTGATAAGGAAAAGGAGCTTATGAGCGCTCTAACAGCAGCAAAGACCAACTGGAAAGAGGAATCAGCCCATTCATTCGGTGAAGTTACCGGCAGCGAAATTGCAAGAGTAGTTTCCTCGTGGACGGGAGTACCCGTAAACGAGCTAACTGAAGAAGAAAGCGAAAAGCTTTTAAAGCTTGAGGAAACTCTTCACGAAAGAATTGTAGGTCAAGACAAGGCTGTTGAGGCTGTTGCCAAGGTTATAAGACGAGGCAGAAGCGGACTAAAAGACCCGAAGCGTCCCATGGGTTCATTTATATTCTTAGGTCCTACAGGTGTCGGTAAAACAGAGCTTTGCAAGGCTCTCGGTGCCGCTATGTTCGGCGATGAAAATGCGGTCATTCGTCTTGACATGAGCGAATATATGGAAAAGCACAATGCATCAAGGCTTGTTGGCTCTCCTCCGGGATATGTCGGCTATG
>CAYWKY010000279.1:0-1591 GCA_964458915.1 uncultured Faecalibacterium sp. | reverse complement strand
ATATAAAGGTTATAGGCGTTGAGCCTTATGAGTCGCCACTTATTACTCAAGGCAAGGCAGGACCTCACGGTATTCAGGGCATCGGTGCAAATTTCATTCCCGACAATCTTAATATGGCGGTTGTTGATGAAATTATGACAGTGAAAACAAAGGACGCTTATGCCACCAGTAAGGCTTTCGCTCAAAAGGAAGGTCTGCTTGTAGGCATATCCTCAGGTGCAGCACTTAAGGCGGCAAGTGAAATAGCTCAAAGAGAGGAAAACAAGGGCAAAAGGATAGTTGCTCTTCTTTCGGACAGCGGCGAAAGATATATGAGTGTAAATTTGTTTGAATAATAGCATATTAAAAATAAAGAGGACAGGTGATTAAATCATCTGTCCTGCTTTTATATTATAATGATTATGCTGATATGTCTGTTGCGTAAATATTATGGACGGAAAAATTAGACTAATTATAATCGAATAAAATTCTTCTCTTGGTTTTCTATCCCTCCAGTCCAACAGCGCTACAGTTTTTCTTATGCTGTGCATAGGTCTCAGCGTAATAATAATTCCAATCACTATCAGTTACAAAGTAATAATAATCCGTATCGGCAGGGTACAAAGCAGCCTCGATAGCTTCAAGACCCGGATTGCAAATGGCACCTATGGGCAGACCCTCACATTTATATGTGTTATATTTTTTCGGGAAGTCTTCGTCACTTGCGATGTAAGGCGAGTCTGTTATATAATCGTTAACATAGTGAATCGTAACATCACATTGAAGCTTCGGGAAAGAGGGACTTTTAAGTCGGTTGTGAAGAACCGATGCCACATTTTTAACGCTTTCGTCAGTGTAGGATTCCTCTTGCACTATTGAAGCTAAGGTGATAATTTCATCTAAGGTGTAGCCTAATTCCTTTGCTCTTTCTTGGTACTCTGCCGTAAGCTTACGCTGGGTATTATTAAGGAAACGGCTCAATGCTTTTTCTTCGCTTTCTCCACGATAAAATTCATAGGTGTCGGGGAAAACATAGCCCTCTAAAATATAAGCTCTTTCATTATAATCTTCAATGTCGGATATAAACGAATAGCCCAGAGAAGAAATGTAGGAATAGTCGTTTGAAATTTCAATGAAGCGTGCGGCATCGCATATCTCATTTTCTTGAAGTTTTTGAGCTATTTGAACAAGAGTTAATCCCTCAGGGAAGGTAACTGTAACAGTTAGAGATTTTGTTGTATCGTCAGTCTCATCAATGTCTATTATTTCGCCATCGCCGGAGCAGGCACACAATGTAAAGAGTACCAAAAAAAGGAAAAGAGTATAAATTATTTTTTTCATTAGCTGTCACATCCTATAGTTTAAACTTGTTTTATGCTTCAAATTGTATCATAGTATTGTTAAAAACAAAAGATAAAACCTATGAATTTATGAAAATTGTAAGATTTTACACAGTTTCAATTGTTAAATTCCCTGTATTTTCAAAAAAGACTTGAAAAATAATAAGATTTGTTATAGAATAACAAAGTAAAATTAAAATTTCGGAGGAATACTAATTATGGTATCAGCAGGCGATTTCAGAAATGGCGTCACATTTGAAATGGACGGCAAT
>CAYWKY010000278.1:0-1615 GCA_964458915.1 uncultured Faecalibacterium sp. | reverse complement strand
TTGAAAGAACGAAGGAAATCGGTATACTCAGAAGTATCGGCGCATCAAAGGGCGACGTTTCAAGAGTGTTTAACGCAGAGACGATAATCGTCGGTTTGGCGGCAGGTGTGCTGGGTATAGGCTGTACATTAGTTTTGGAACTGCCTATAAACTTCCTGCTTGACTACTTAACCAACACAGGTGCGGCAGCGCAGCTTCCTGTCAGTGCGGCAATTATTCTTATTTGCATCAGTATGGGGCTGACCTTTATTGCGGGTCTTGTACCGTCATCTCTTGCAGCTAAGAAAGACCCTGTTGAGGCACTTAGAACAGAGTAAGATTAAATTAAATATGATAAAGGTTGCTGAAAGACACAATGTTTTTACAGCAACCTTTTGATTTTATGTTATTTTGTTTTTCTCTTTGCGTGGCTTTGCCTTACGCTACATGAGCTTTCGCCATAAGTCAGTTTGTGATTCTTTTATTAAAACTGATAAAAGCGATAGCACGACTATTTCTTTTGGCTTATTTCATATTTTAATTTCGCAAAAAAAGGAGAGGCCGTCACACTAAAAAGTGAGACAGCCTCCTTTTAATTTGTCACGCTGTGCACGAATTTTGCGTTTTATGCTTTCGCATGTTCCTCAGAGGATTTCTTTGCCTTGAAATAAGAGCTAAGTGAGTTGACAACGATTATCACACCAAGAATCATAAGCAGTATAGCAATGATAAGCTGTAAGCCTTCAACAAGGAAGGTTGCACTGCCTGCTGTAATTGCTTTAACAAGGGAGATAGTACGCTGAACTAATGCAGTTCCTGTTACGCAAAGCATAATAATAAGTGGCGGGAAGAGCATTTTGTTGCTTCTGCCTGTAACCTTCATAAACACGCAAAGTGTTACCAGTACCAAAGCAGAGAGCAATTGGTTTGCTGAACCGAAAAGCGGCCAGATATTTGCATATCCTACCTTGGTAAGAACAAAAGCCATAGCCAAGGTCAGCACTGTTGCGAAGTACTTATTGCAAAGAATCTTTCTCCAAGCGGGAGCATTTTTCATATCATCAACTGAGAACAACTCCTGGAAGCTCATTCTGCCGATACGAGCAACTGCGTCAAGGCTTGTAAGCGCCAAAGCAGAAACGCACATTGTCATAAAGCATTGTGCAACATAAGCCGGAATACCAAACATCTCTAAGAAGCCTGCGACACCGTTTGAGAAGATTTGGAAGGGAGTACCAACAGCAGGAGTACCGTCGGTTGCTGCTGCTGCGCCTGCAACACAAAGGGCAATTATAGCAAGAAGACTTTCGAGTACCATAGCACCGTAGCCAACTTTCAGCATATCCTTTTCGTTGCTGATTGTTTTAGATGATGTACCGGAAGAAACAAGGCTGTGGAAACCTGAAACCGCACCGCAAGCAACTGTTACGAACAAAATCGGGAATAAATCACCGAGGCTCTCGTTTGTAAATCCGGTGAATGCCGGCAAATTCATTGTAGGATGAGCAACGATAAGTCCTAAAACAGCGCCTGCTATCATTCCGACAAACATATAAGTAGTCATAATATCTCGTGGCTGCTTTAATATCCACATTGGTACAACGGCAGCAAAGAAGATATATGCAAAGGTAATATA
>CAYWKY010000277.1:0-1637 GCA_964458915.1 uncultured Faecalibacterium sp. | reverse complement strand
GCTTCCAAACATGCTTTCAAGTCGTCGGCATAACTGTTAAAGTCGCTCATACGAGTTTTTTCCGAAAGCACCTTAAAGCGATATTGCGTAACCGACGGACCAACAATGATGCCTGCTGGTTCTACCTTTATATTGAACACGCCCAGTTTACGTACAATTTCTTGCGCGGCTCTTTCGCGTTCTTCAGCACCGTTATCTACAGTGATAACTGCATCTGACAAAAGGTCGCAAGGGGGTGCAACGTAGTCGAGATATTGATGGACTGTTTTGTTTGCCGTTTTAAGTTGGTCGGCAGTTACAAAATCCAATCGAGTTTGAACGTGACCGTTGCCAAGTGGTGTTTCGCCTTCCACAGCAATAACTTCGTCGGGATCGTAGTCGGGCTCTTCCGGTTCTACAAAGGTGTCGTCCACAACAACGTCCACGATATCTACCTCCTCCGGCTCAGGTTGATATATCGGTTCGGGTTGAACGGGCTTTTGCACAACCGTTGGTTTTTGCATAGCAGGTTGTTGCTTAACAACAGGTTCTTGAACTACGGGTTCTACCACTACAGGTTGGGAAACAACAACAGGTTCGGGGGTAACAACTGCAGGTTGCGGTTGCACGACAACAGGTTGTTCCACTACAACGGGCTTTTCAACAACGGCGGGTTGTGGTTGCACTACGGGTTGCTCTGGTTGTTTTGACGTTGTGATTTTCCACGCAGGAGCAGGTTCTTCCGCAGGTTTAACTCCGCCACGAACAAAGGAATCGTCGTACGGGTCGGGTTGTTCTACGGGGGCACCGCTAAAGAAGCTATTTACGGGGGCAACTACAGGTTCTTGTTGGAAAAGTATTTGCTCGGCAGTTTGTACCGATGGTTGAGCTGGTTGTTGAGTGTCGATTACAGTTTGCGGAGCAAAAGTAAAGGTGTCTTGTGGTGGCACTTGGACGGTTGGCGTTTTGATTTCCTCCGGGTAGTCGGTGCCTTGCCCCATAATGGTTGCCCACGCTTGACTACGGCGCAATTCTGCGTCGTCCACCACTTGAGTTGTGGGCGCAGATGCAGGTTCGGGAACTTCCGTACTGTTGTCCGCTTCGCGCAAAAGAGTGATTTTGCCGGTAAAGTAGCAGTAGAAAAAGTCGCCCGTAACAAAAACAGTCCAAGCCAAAAATCCCACGAGAATAATCAACGATCCCCAAAAGGTTAGCACGCGTTCCAACACGTACACAATGGAACCAAACACCACTCCACCAAAGGAGATGTAATCGTAGTAGTTAAACATGTAGCCAACGTATGTCGCGTAAGATGTGATTTCGTCCTGCGTTTGAACGTAGAAACGAGACGTCAACGAATGTACAAAAAACACGATTGCAACAAACAGCAAAATAAAGTTTGTTACGTATTTTGCAGGAATACGGATTTTTCGTCCGGACAACGCAAGCGAGCACGCCGCGATAATGCCGAAAAGTATGCCGTAGAAGGACATACCGAAGGCACCCAAGAAAAATCCGGCAACGTATTTGAACGCCGAATTGAAATACCTTCCGCAAAAGGAAAGTATAGCCAACGCCGAGCATACTGCAATGGCTACGATATATTTGGTTTTTTGACCTTTAGTAAGTTTATTTACCATAAAAAGCCTCCGCTGTTA
>CAYWKY010000276.1:0-1641 GCA_964458915.1 uncultured Faecalibacterium sp. | reverse complement strand
GCCCAAAATGAGAGCCGAAGCAATATATTCTGTAACGGTCATATTTCTTGCTCTTGAAATGTTTCTGATTTCGTCAACGCTCATAATGGCGAAAATAAGTTGCAAGAAATCCTTTTCTATTTCACCGGGAAGCTTATAAGCGGGCAGGTCACTTTTCTGCGCTTTTTCGCCGCCTTTTTGATAATAGGTCTGAAAGGCATTGCTTATTTCCTCTTCTTCAAAGGGAGCAGGGTTATAGGGTGCATTTGGGTCTTGTGTTAAAACCGCATATCTTTCGAGCAGTGCATTAAAATATTCTGCTGCACCCTTTCCGTCGCCCATATGGTGAGCAGATTCCATAGCGATTCGTCTTTTATAATAAACGATTCTAAAGTCAGGTCTGCCGTCGTCACGCATGGTTATAGGCAGAAGCACACGGCTATATTCCTCTCTTATTTCGGGAAGCTTATCGGTACATTCCTGATAGTTCCAGAAAAAGCCTTTTCTTAAAAAAGAGTGAACTGAGGGGTAGCGAGCTGAAACATCAGCCGCAGCTTTTTTTAAAATTTCAGGGTCGATTTCTTCATCTTTGAATACTGCCGCCATGCGGAAGCTTCGTCCCCATTTTTTGCTGCTCAAGCAAGTGAACATTATAGAGGCGGTGTCAACTTTAAGCCAACGATATTTTTGCATTTTCACATCTCCGAATTATTTGATATAATATATTAAGTTGAAAATTTCAAGTGGTTTCCATCTTATCATATTGAGTTGGATAAGTCAAACTTTAACGGTGCAATGAAACAAAAAGGAGCAGACTGTTTAATTTAAAACACCTAATTATTGAAAGAAAAAGCATTCTTCCCCAAAGCTACAGCATAAAATTAATGTTTTTCTCTTGACTTATTTTCGTGGGTGAGTTATAATCCATTTAATATCATTTAAAGGCTATGACTGAGAAACCAGTAGTCGGAGGATAAGACTTTTCAGAGAGAGGCTCATTTGCTGTAAGAGCTTCATTGTCCCGAAGATGAATTTCGCCTCACGAGCTGTCTGTGAAAAGCAGAATGTAATTGCTGCATTAAAGCAAACCAAAGTGGCAAGGTACAAAAAGACCTTGCAATTTGAGTGGTACCACGGATATTTTTCCGCCTCAATGTTTAGAGGCGGTTTTATTTTTTATATGGAGGTTTATCATGGATAACAAAATTGCCGGAATTAAACAGCAGTTTCTTTCGGAACTGGAAAAAGTAGAAAACTCTGTCGATCTTGAAGCAATAAGAGTTGCATATCTTGGCAAAAAAGGCTTTGTAACTGAGCTTATGAAAGAAATGAAAGGACTTTCAAACGAAGAGAAAAAATCTTTCGGTCAGAAGGTTAACGTAATTAAAGGCGAGGTAACAGACAAAATCGCAGAAAAAGTTCAACAGCTCAAGGAAAGAGAGCTTCAAAAAGAAATTGACGCTATGCCTGAGTTTGATATTTCAATGCCGCCTACACTTGGCGAGGGTTCTTATCACCCCATTACACTTGTTCAGCGTCAGTGCGAGAGAATATTTAAGTCAATGGGCTTTACAGTTGAGGACTATTCCGAGGTTGTAACAGACTACGAGTGCTTCGAGTCACTTAATATTCCAAAGCATCACCCTGCAAGAGATATGCAGG
>CAYWKY010000275.1:0-1645 GCA_964458915.1 uncultured Faecalibacterium sp. | reverse complement strand
GCTGTAAGCTTAATTTTATGTCACAAAAAGGAATGAAAAATTGTAATGTATCTTGCCTTGAACGGTAAGAGTGAAATATTAAGGGGGAATTGAACATGAATATTATTGTTGCAGGTGCAGGTGCTATTGGTGGCACTGTTGCGGTGCTTTTAAAGGAAGCCGGATATGATGTGAGCATAATGTGTCACAGCGAATCTTCAAAAGAGAAAATCAAAGCAGAAGGCTTTTATCTTCGTGGTGCAAAGGGCGACCATTATGTTAATTTTGATTGCTATAGCTCAGTTGAAGAGCTTGGCGGAAAAAAGTTTGATATTGCGATAATTGCCACAAAATATGCTCATATGGCTGAGTGTGCAAGAAATATTTTGCCTGCTGTGTCTGAAGAGGGTCTTATTGTTGGTATGCAAAACGGTATTCTCACAGAAGAACTTGGTGAGATCGTTGGCAGAGACAGAGTAGTTGGCTGTATGATAGGCTTTGGTGCAACAAGAAACGGTGTCAACGATGTAACAATGACAAGTAAGGGCGAATTTTATGTCGGTATGCTCGACGGCAGAAAGCCGAGAACCTTGGAGGTTTTCGCTGAAATGCTCAGAACTGTTCTTCCCACAAAGATTTCCATGGAAATTCATCGCCAGCAGTACAGCAAGCTTATCATAAACTCATGTATCAATGCCGTTGCAGGTA
This sequence comes from uncultured Faecalibacterium sp., assembly GCA_964458915.1. Lineage (GTDB taxonomy): Bacteria > Bacillota > Clostridia > Oscillospirales > Acutalibacteraceae > UBA6857. The sequence goes on along the minus strand of CAYWKY010000275.1, from coordinate 958 downwards.
TCACAGGCAAGACCTTAGGCGAAATTCTCGACGATGTTAGAGCGAGAGATCTTTTCCTCAATATTGCAAGAGAGGGTATGGCTGTCGCTAAGGCTATGAAAATAAATGTTCCGAAATACGGTGCAGTGCTTGAATATAAAATGCTTGCTTTGGGCAACAATAAAGTTTACAACGGTCTTTGTAAATTAGTTGTACGCATGGTAGGCAAGCTTTACAGCGATGTTAAACCTTCTACCCTCCAATCCCTTGAAAAGGGCGAGAAGACCGAAATTGACGTTCTTAACGGCTATTTCTCAACTAACGGCGACAAGTACGGAGTACCAACACCGGTAAATCATAAGCTTGTGAGCATGATTCACGAAATCGAAGAGGGCAAGCGCCAAATGACCGCAGACAATTTAGCTGAGTTTTAATTTTGGTACGCGGGTAAGCTTAGTGCCGAAATAACATATTTATCCAGCCTAATTTACATAGAAATATCCGCCTGTTATGCAGACGGGTATTTTTTGTTTTAGTGGCGACAAAATCCGATTCAAATGTATCATAACACTGTATTTATTGAAAAGTTAAGCTTACTGTGTTATAATTATGAAAATCGGGGGGGGGGCAACTATGGCAATAACGATTAACATATACTATAAAGGCAAGGGTGATTCAGCAAAACGCTTTGCCGAAGAAATGCTGTCAAGGGGAATTGTTGATGAGATTCGTTGCGACGAGGGAAATTTAAGATATGAATACTTTTTTCCTATGAATGACAGTGAAACAGTACTCTTGATAGATAGCTGGAAAAATCAAGAAGCCTTAGACAGACACCACGCAAAGCCTTTAATGGAAAAAATAATGAAGCTAAGAGAAAAATACGATCTTCATATGAAGGTTGAAAGATACCTTTCTGATGACGGCGGTGTACCTGATAAAGATAAGGCATTTATTAAGGAATAATATTAAATTATAT
>CAYWKY010000274.1:0-1665 GCA_964458915.1 uncultured Faecalibacterium sp. | reverse complement strand
TTACTATATAATGGTTGTATCTGCAATACTTGGAGGTATTAAATATGAAAAAATTAATAGCACTTTTGCTGGCAGTGATTTGTCTTTTCACTTGCATTAGCTTACCCGTGTCAGCTATCAGTGATATTCCCGGCAACATTGGCGACAGCATGGGACTCCCCCCCGATGAGCCCGTTATTTACGGCATTGTTTACGAAGTGGACAAGCTTGAAGGCGTTTCAATTATGTATAAGCCCAGCCCCACATTTACTTTCTCTTCCCCCGGTACATACACAGTAACAAACGACACACCTCTTTCAGTTGACTATGAGTTTATTTGCTGGCAGCATAAAGAGACAGGCAAATATTACTATGCAGGCGACCAGCTCTATATTGACGGTCAAGAAACTCTTATTGCTGTTTGGCAGCCTAAAACCGACAATCATCTTCGTCCCACAAGAGTTTTACTCACAGCTATTGAAACTCTCAGAAGAACTATCGGCGCTTTCTTCGGCTTTTATAAGGTTATAGACGACTTTAAAGCTGACCTTAACGCTCCCAAGCCTTCTTATGAGTATTCCTCACTCAGCGACATGGGTGTAGAAATTATCAATATCCATAACGACGAAGCTTATGAGGCTGATCCGAGAACTTATATACTTATCATTAAGTCAAACACTGTTTTCGATACAGCTTATGAAACTCTCGATGTCAATTTCTACGGCGACAAATATGCTGCTATAACAGGTACAAACTATCCTGCACATTTCAGCATACCCTCAGACACAGTGGAATATGACGGTGTTCAGTGTCAATATATTAAAATTACTCTTGTTGACGGTACACCTTCACCCGCAACAGGAACAAGACTTACAATTACACTTCCCGACGGTTTCCTTAAGTATGACACAGGTAGATTAAACGATGTTGAAAAGCCTATTTATGCAGGTAACTCGGCTTACTCATTAAACTTCCTCGTTTCATCATATGTATAATTAAGTTTTTCGATTTGAAAATACACCCGAATTTCTTCGGGTGTATTTTTTTACTCATTTGTGCCTTACAGCACAGGAGACTTTAGCAACCGCAACCGTTGTCGCAGCCGCAGCCATTATTACAGCCACAGCTATTGCAGCCGCAACCGTTGTTGTTTTGGAAAATACCGTTGTCGCCGCCACAGCACATTGATAAAATAAGAAGAATTACAATCCATGAGCAAGCGCTACCACCAAATAAACCGTTGTTACAAGACATTATGTCTACCTCCTTTTAATATGAGCGAGCTTTGTCGCCCTTCAATGTCATTATACTCAAAAGACAAAAGTGTGTTACTGAATAAATAAAGAAGCCGGGATAAAAATAAATATAGTTTATTATGGAGGTGCCTTATGCAACTGTCGCATTTTAAAGCAAACTTCTCTTTTCCCGGTGATTTTATCGAAGGTCAAACTTTTTCAGACCCTTTCGACTCCGTTGAAAGGTCAAAAACTATCCCTCATGAAAGAAGATTTGAAAAAACTAAAAAAAGTCAAAAATCATTAAAAAACGAAGAAATCGAGAGCTAAATTTAAAAATCAGCCGTCAAATATATTGTTTTGACCTTTTTTGACCTTTGAATTTCAACAAAAAGAGGATATAATAAAGACAATGAAAATCAAAGATAGTCAAAGTCAAATAAAGGATGTG
>CAYWKY010000273.1:0-1672 GCA_964458915.1 uncultured Faecalibacterium sp. | reverse complement strand
ATTAATTACTTTTATAATATCTTTATTGAGGCTTTCGCTCTGCCTTGTAATAACTTTTTTGCCGGCTTTATCTATATAGTTTTAGGAAAAACTTTAGCCGAAGACAAAAAAGCTCGCAGCCCAAAAACAGATGCCATAATGAGCATTCTTTTCTTCGTGATTCTTGTGGTTGAGTTTTTAGCTTTAAAAAATAACAAAGTAGAAATTAAAAACACTGACTGCTTTATAATGCTGCCATTTGTGTCATTCTTTCTTTGCCGATTTGTTCTCCTCGTAAATGTTAAATGTAGCTTTTCGCCGCTTATGAGAAAAATAAGCACATTGAGCTATTGCTCACACATGGCTGTATTTATGTGTGTGGGAAAAATTCTCACACTACTTGACATTAGCGATAAGTTGAATATAATAGTATTCGCTCTTACATTGCTCTTGACTTGGGCATTAGGTTTAGTTATATTAAAACTCGAAAAACATAAAGTATTCGGATTTTTAAAATATTCTCATTAAAAGAGGTAAAAAAATGGATAAGTCAAAAAGAAAAAAAATCACCAAAAGAGTGTTGCTTCTCTTCGTCGCTGTTGTTATAGTTACTCTTAGCGTAATTGGCGTTAAGGTCTACAACAGAATTTTCAGCACAATAGGCAGAATTGACCACGAAGGTATTGTTACCATTCCACCTGAGCAGGAGGATTTTGAGATTAGTTCAACTGCCTCCACTGAGGGTGACATTGCAGCAAAAATCGAAAATTATTTGTTCCCCACTGTTGAGCCGATTGATCAGAAAAACCTTATGAATATTCTTATTGTTGGTCAGGACCAAAAAGAAGAGGATACCACGAGACAAAGAAGCGATATTATGATGCTTTGCTCATATAATCCTCAAAAAAATGAGGTCAGCGTAATTTCTTTCCTTCGTGACCTTTATGTTAAGATTCCCGGTGGATATTCAAATAATAAGCTTAATGCGGCTTATCATTTTGGTGGCTTTAAGCTGTTGTACCAAACCTTGCTGGACAATTTCGGTGTTAAAATCGACGGTGGTATCGAGGTCGATTTCCACGGCTTTGTTGATATAGTTGATATGCTCGGCGGTGTTGATGTTTATCTTACAGCTGAAGAAGCTCCTTTCGTCAGCTCAACTGCCACTGAGGGTATGAACCATCTTAACGGCAAAAAAGCTCTCAACTACGCAAGAACAAGAAAAACCGACGATGATTTCGGAAGAACCAACAGACAAAGAAAGCTCCTTCTTTTATTGTTTGATAAGGTTAAAGATGCAGATGCCGAAACTATCTCAAATCTTATTAACAAGGCATTGACTATGGTTAAAACCGATATGTCAGACGCAACTATCGCTTCTCTTGTAACTTCGCTTTTGCCTAAGGTCAGCTCCTTGAAGATAAACACCTACCATGTTCCCATGAAGAGTGGCTTTGTTTACGGCTACGCAAGGGGTATGCAGGTGCTTATTCCGAAGAATGAAAAGATTAGAGATACTCTTGAAAAGGAATATTTGCCTTTCTAAATGGAAAAACTTGCACAAAAATCATATCCGGTTTTTGTCCATAACATAAAAATCAAATAATATTGCCAAAACACCCTTTATTTATAAGGGTGTTTTGTGTATAATTATAAAGATAAGTTCCGAAATAATTAAAAGGCAAGGCTGTAA
>CAYWKY010000272.1:0-1679 GCA_964458915.1 uncultured Faecalibacterium sp. | reverse complement strand
GCTATAATCTTCGTGAACTAAAAATATTTTAGGAGGTCGTATCTCATGAAAAAGGTTTTAGCCGTGCTTCTCTCGGTTATGATGCTTTTCGGAGCTCTTTCAATCAGTTCATCAGCAGCAAGTGTAGATCAGTATTTCCAAGGTTCAGCACCTCTCGTTAATCCTAACACACAGGTTATCATTACTTTTGACCTTGCAGGTGGTACAATGAAAAACGGTGTATGGGTTTACAACTCATCAAAAACACCTACACCTGGATTTGAGTGGGTTGAGAACTTTAGCGGCGCTACTTACATAATGCTTCCTCAAGATGAGACAGCTATGAAACCCGGTACTCCTATCACCCTTCCCGTTGTTACTCCTCCTTCAGGCTATCAGTTTGACGGTTGGTACTGCTACGGTGTTGGCGGTGACTACACACAGGGTAGCACATATGCTGCAAACAGTGCGTACTATATTCCTTCAGGTACAGCAGGTAGCATCATTGAGTTCAGAGCTGCATACAGCCCTGCAACAATCGAACCCGATGCTATGGAAACTGTTATGAATATCCTTATTAAGGTATTCGGTACAATCATTGGTCTTCTCTTCTTAGGCGACGAGTCAAATCCCGCTGAAGCTGGTATGGCAATGATGGAGAAGCTCCTCGGTAGCCTTATGGGTTAATAGTTTTGAATTTTAAAGCCATCTTTTCAGGTGGCTTTATTTTTCTGCCTATTTCTTTACAAAACAAAAGATATTTGATATAATTAAGAGCAGATTTTCATGAGAGAGGATTAATTATGGAAAGAGAAGAAATATTTGTCCCAATTATGGCTTGGTTAATCGGTGCTTCGAGAATTGGGGGAAAATACAACTGCTACACCGGCTCAAGAGGTACTGATTCATCTCTTGGTATGCTCGGCAAAAAGATTTTTAATTATCGCATTTGGCTTGAAAAAGAAGATGAACATGAGCTTCTGAAGGCAGCGGTTTATTATGGAAACACTTGCTATGAGTGTCAAAATGAAGACGATATTGAAATTAAAATATGCGAAGCTGAAGAAGATGGGCGCTTAGAGATAAAAGATTGGCTTGAAGAGAAATGTAGCGCATATCTTGACCAATAATATATTATTGAGGATTTCTTTTGGATGCAAGGTCCAAAGGAATCCTTTTTTATATAGTTAGATGTATTTTGGGGTAAAAGGGACTGAGTGGAGTTTAATTTACCGGGTGTAAACGGGGAGCATCGGCGGCTCCACTAAAATCGCTTCGCGATTTTAGGCGGTGCACAGCACCGCCACGCCACCTTCGGTGGCTGTGGAGCCGCCGAACCTCCCTCTTCCACCATCTAACTTTAAACCGCTGTCTTTCTCCCGACCAACCAAAGTTTTGGTCGAGCTTTTACAAAAGCTCGTGGGGTGTGGGGCAAAGCCCCGCAAGAAAAGTAAAATAATAGAACAATTTAAAACTAAAGTTGATTATTTATAACATCAGCTAAAAAAACGACAAAGAAGATAAATTTTTAAAATTTTTTTAAAAAAACTTTTAGTGAGAAAAACTTAGAAAAATTGAGAAAATCAAAGGAAAACAGAGATTTTAACTTGAGGAAGTAATTTGCCACTTAGTTTTTGACGGAAAATGCAAAAAAACTGTTGACATTTGCGTAAATTTGTTCTATATTGTGTGTTATAAAT
>CAYWKY010000271.1:0-1685 GCA_964458915.1 uncultured Faecalibacterium sp. | reverse complement strand
GGCCAGGGCGTCGGCATGGTGGCCGTCTCCCTGGGCGAGGAGGGCGCGCTCATCAGCGACGGCCAGGAGGCACTCTATGCCACCAAACTGAACATCCCCGTCCGCTCGACGGTGGGCGCGGGCGATGCCATGTGCGCCGGCCTGTCGGCAGGCATCGTTCGCGGCGAATCGCTCGAAACCACGTTCCGGCTGGGCATGGCCTGTTCAGGCGCGGCGGTGATGAGCGAAGGAACGCGGCCCATCGAATGCACGGAGTGCAGCCGCCTGCTCGACCGCGTGGAGATTCGGCGGCTTTAAACGGTTCCCGGCGCGTTCAAGGACGCGCAGCGATACACTTATAATAAGAAAGGACTGTGTTTATCATGATCGGAGTGGCCGTTATGGGATGTGGCGTCGTGGGTTACGGCGTCGTGGAAATGCTCAAGGAAAACCACGAAGCGGCGCGTCGTGCCGCCGGGCAGGAGGTCTGCCCGCTCTATATGCTCGATATTCGCGAGCTGGAAGTCCCCGAGGGCGTTAAGCTGACCCATGATTTCGAGGAGATCATCGCCGACCCGAATGTGCGCATCGTCGTGGAGACCATCGGCGGCAATCGCGCGGCCTATGAGTTCACCCGTCGCGCGCTCGAATCGGGCCGTCATGTTGTGACCTCGAACAAGGAGCTGGTTGCCACGCGCGGCGATGAGCTGACTCGTCTGGCTGCCGAACATCATGTTTCCTATCTTTACGAGGCCAGCGTGGGCGGAGGCATTCCGGTGCTGCACCCGATCATGCGCTGCCTGACCGGCAACTGCCTCACCCGCGTGGACGGCATTGTCAATGGCTCGACCAACTATCTGCTCACTCAGATGCGCGAGCAGGGCGTTTCCTTCCCCGCTGCGCTGGGCGAGGCGAAGCGTCTGGGCTATGTCGAGGCCGATCCGGCGGCCGATGTCGAGGGCTGGGATGCCCGCCGCAAGATCGCCATACTGGCCAACGCCTGCTTTGACTCCCGCTTTGCCGACGAGGCGCTCGTTCCCACGCAGGGCATCAGCGCCATCACCGAGGCCGATATGTCCGCGGCTGAGGCTTTTGGCGGCGCCGTCAAGCTGATTGCGCATGCCGAGCTTCATGAGGATGGCGCGCACTGGAGCGGCTGGGTGCATCCGGCCTTTGTCCCCGCGGCCCATCCGCTGTACAATGTCTGCGACGTCTTCAATGGTATCATCGTTCACGGCGACTTTGTGGACGACGTGATGTTCTTTGGCCGGGGCGCCGGACGCCGGGCGACGGCCAGCGCGGTGGTGGGCGACGTGCTGGATATTGCCCGTTCCATCGAGTCCTTCATTCCAGCCGAGGAGCCGTCCGTCGTGCCGGCCTTCGAGCCGGTTTGCCCGACGGCGCGTCGCCGCCTGATGCGCGTCCCCGCCGAGGCCGAGGCTGTGATGCGCGTCTGCGCCCCCGAATGGGAGATTCGTCCCTGCGCCGGGGAGCTGGCCGTGATGTCGCCCGCCCTCACCGATGCGCAGTTTGACGCCGAAGCCGCCGCCCTCTCGGCCCGCGGCCTCACCTTCTCCCAGCCCCTCTACGTTCTCTAATCCCCCCGGCTGAGCCGGTTTCCGCTTGCGCTCACGCGCCAATCCTGCGAGCGGCGTTTGACGGAGTAGACTAATTTCATATTTCTTGACGACTTGCCCGGCCATAAG
>CAYWKY010000270.1:0-1692 GCA_964458915.1 uncultured Faecalibacterium sp. | reverse complement strand
CCGCAAAGAAGCATCCCGACTCGTTTCCCTGATTGATGACATCATCCGACTTTCCCAACTGGACGAAGGCACAGAAATGCCGCTTGAGGACGTTTCTCTGCGTGTTCTTTCCGAGGAAATCTGTGAAACCCTCTCTGATGCAGCCGCCTTAAAAAATATCTCTCTTGAAGTCACGGGAGATGATGGTGTGACCCACGGTGTTCGCAGACTGCTTTATGAAATTATTTATAATCTCTGCGACAATGCGATCAAATATAACCGCTTCGGCGGATATGTTAAGCTCTCTGTCACAGAACAGAAAAATCAGATTCTTTTTTCTGTAAGTGATAATGGAATCGGCATTGCACCGGAGCATCAGGAAAAAATATTTGAGCGCTTTTACCGGGTGGACAAAAGCCATTCCAGACAGTCTGGTGGAACCGGGCTCGGTCTCTCCATCGTAAAACATGCCGTACAATATCATCACGGCAAGCTTAGCATAGAGAGTGCACCGGATGTCGGAACTACCATTTCCGTTCTCTTCGAGAAGCAATGAAATTACAATACAGCTTAAAGTGAACAGGTCAGCTTCCATTTTTAAGGAAGCTGACCTGCCTTACTCGCCCAAATATGCCTTCTTAATCTCATCGTTATCTAACAACGCCTTGGCATCTCCTTCCAGTACAATCCTGCCGGTTTCAAGCACATATGCACGGTCCGCGATAGAAAGTGCCTTCTTGGCATTCTGCTCTACCAAAAGAACCGTCGTTCCGGTCTTGCTGACATCCTGAATGATCTTGAAAATCTCATTTACATAAATCGGAGAAAGTCCCATACTTGGCTCATCCATTAAAATAATCTTCGGATGACTCATAAGTGCCCGCCCCATGGCAAGCATCTGCTGCTCACCACCGGAAAGTGTACCGGCAAACTGATTTTGTCGTTCCTCCAAACGCGGAAAACGGGCATAGATCATCTTCAGCGTCTCCTGAATTTCCGCCTTATCCTTGCGTGTATAAGCACCCATTTTTAAGTTTTGCAGTACAGTAAGGTCTGCAAATACGCGCCTGCCCTCAGGAACATGCGCCATACCGCGTGATACGATCTTGTGCGCAGGAATCCGCGTAATATCCGTTCCCTCGAACATCACGCTGCCCTCCTTCGGTGCCAAAAGCCCCGTTATAGTATGGAGAATCGTCGTCTTTCCGGCACCGTTTGCACCAATCAGCGCAATGACCTCTCCCTGCTCTACACAAAAAGAGACGCCCTTGATGGCCTGAATCATACCGTAATTTACTTTTAAATCCTTTATCTCTAACATTGACATACCGTTCCTCCTACTCACCCAGATATGCCTTGATAACATCCGGATCATTTAAAACCTCGCTGGTCTTACCCTGTGCCAGCACCTGACCGAAATTAAGCACCGTCAGCTCCTCGCAAATACCGCCTACCAGCTTCATGTCATGCTCGATCAAAAGAATCGTCATATGAAAATGCTCACGCACGAACAAAATCGTCTCCATAAGCTCCTCTGTTTCGTGCGGATTCATTCCGGCAGCAGGCTCATCCAGCAACAACAGCTTCGGATTGGTCGCAAGCGCTCTCGCGATTTCTAACTTACGCTGTTTTCCATACGGCAGATTGCTTGCAAGCGTTTCTGCTTCTTTATCCAAATCAAATACCCTCAAAAGCTCCAAAGCCTTCTCCTGC
>CAYWKY010000269.1:0-1750 GCA_964458915.1 uncultured Faecalibacterium sp. | reverse complement strand
ATGAAGATAACGTTGATGGTAAAATATCTGATGAACGTTTTACTAAATTATCTGTAACATATGAAATTGAGCAAAAAGACCTTCAAGCAAAGATAATTGAAATTGAAAAGACTATCGGTGATGAGAGTGAAAAGATAATTAACGTCAACTACTTTCTAGACCTTGCTAAAAAATATTATGATATTCAAAAACTTGATTGTGAAATTATACGCACCTTCATAGAAAAGGTTATAGTTCATAAAGCAGAAAAGGTTGATGGAAAGCGTTGTCAAAGAATCGAAATTAAATATATAGGAATTGGCTCAGTTTCCATTCCAAATTAAAAAGGTATAGCCGTGATTTGACTATACCTTAATTTTTTCGGGAAATAAATCCCTTAGTTGCACCCTCTAAAGAAGGACTATTTTTTGTATTTAATAATTCTATATATTTCATCAATAGATTGTAAATTACTACGTAAGATTTCATTACCATCTTCATCAATTACTAAATCAATTTCTTCAGGCAATAAACAATGATGAACTCCACCTTTTCCATTCATACTATTTTGATATGATCCCGTTCCAATTAAACCAATATATAAATCCTTATCAGAAATCGGCAGTTCAAAATATCCGGTACTTTTATTATAGTAAATATCATCACAATCACAAGTTACTCCAGCCAATCTTACTTTTTGTTTTGAATTTTGTAATTTATTTATTGGTATAACTTTAATTGGCTCATTTAATGCATAATATTCAGGCATAGCAATTAATAAACTTCCGTCAACAATTTTCCAAGGATACTCATCTGTCTCTTTCGTACCAATAATTTTATAAATATTAATCGTTGCATCTTTTTGTGAATACTTGCCATTTTCACTTAAAATATTAGGGTCAGAAATATTGTGTTCGGAAGCCAAAGCATGAACAGTTTTAATTATAAATGTAGCCCAGTGATAGTAATCAAACTCTTCTTCTAATGGTAATGGTGTTCCACCACCCATATTAAAGTTAATAACAGTATCTATTTTTTTCTTAGCATAAATATAATATTCCGAAAAAACTTTAGAAAAATTCTTTAAAAATTTTTCTTCTTCATAATCAAATCCTCTTTGATGAAAATGAATAGTTGTTAGTTTTAATGATGTATTTTTTATATCCTCAATAATATATAAAAATTCTTCTTGTGTCAAACCAAATCGATCATTATGAACCACTTCATATTCTTCAGAATATAGACTTTCTAAATGTATTCTTAAACCAACTTCTAAATTAATATTACGTTTCTTTAAATTCTCATACTCATCTATCGAATCTATAATATCAATAATATGATATCCTTCATTATTAATATCTTCAATTTTATTTAAGTAATCATTTAGTTTAAATCCATTGCAAACTATTAACTTATTTGCCTTATATTTCTTTAAAATATCAAAACTATATACTAAATCATAATAACTAGATGTTTCTAATCCATCACTATATTTAAACGCTGTTTCAACTTCATAAGCCCCATAATTCGCTTTATTAGCGTTTAAATATTTAAAGTTTCCATTATACCCTTCGCTTATGATTGCATAATTAAAAGCATTTTTAAGTCCTATAATTCTTTTTTTAATTATATCTAAAAACGTAATCTTTAATGGAGTTCCATACCTTTTAACTACATCTTTTAAACACACCCCATTGTATACAACACTACCATTTTCTTCAATTATTTTTTTCATCATAAATCTCCAATAAGCGATAAAATTATATAACAA
>CAYWKY010000268.1:0-1756 GCA_964458915.1 uncultured Faecalibacterium sp. | reverse complement strand
ACCTTGCCAAGGTGGAGGTAGCGAGTTCGAGCCTCGTCATCCGCTCCATAAAAATCCCAAGCCAAAAGGTTTGGGATTTTATTTTAGATTGCTTTATTCTCATATGGAATAAAAGAAGAATCCACCTCAATTTTTTAAGGTGGACAGTCGAAATGGCACAATGTTCGTAAGGTTAAGATTTTGTAGTTATAACTGTTTATTTATTGCTGACTAATTTTATCATTTAAAAATATTTTCAAAGGCAAAACAAAATAGTTTTAAAATAAAAAAGTGCGCCAACCGAAGTCGACGCACTAAAAACGCAAACTCCGATTGTCGCCAAACAAACTTAAACACAGTGGGATATACTTTAGTACATATCACTTCAGTACACATCACTTGTGGAATTTGCATTTTAACAAATTTAAAATGATGTGCAAAATATGCGCAAATAAAGATATCGCCCTAAAAAGACAAAATATCCCTATAACTGCTATTAAGTTTGTTTGGCATTTCTAATATATCACAATAGCTAACCAAAGTCAACAACATTAATAAGAAAAATGAAATTAGCATAACCAAGAAATATCATGTTAAAACCTAACAAATTATTTGCTCTATTAACTACTTCCTCGGCGGCGATAATTCAACTTTCACAGCTAGCTTTTCCCGCGTACCGAAAAGACTTGACAAACTCATTTTGCGGTGATAAAATAACATCAGACTAAGAAAAAACTTAACATCCCAATAAAATCGTTGAGGGAGAGGGCTTCTTTTTATAGCATTTTTTCAGAGAGTCGGTGCCGTCGGCTGTGAGCATCGGCAAAATCAAAGGGAAAGCCTACCACTCCTGAGTGTATATCGAAATAAGATATGCCGTATAACTGCGTTAAAGTTTATGAGTGCCGCATTTTTGCGGAATATGGGTGGAACCATGGAGCTTTTTATCGCTTCATCCCAATGCAGACGAGCTGCTTTGGGATGGGCGTTTTCTTTTTTAGGTCATAATTTATATTGAAAGGAATTGTTACTATGATTAATGTAACTCTCAAAGGCGGTGTCGTTAAAGAGTTTGAAAACGGCACAAGCGTAATGGAAATTGCAAAAAGCCTCGGCGCAGGTCTTTATAAAGCTGCTTGCCTTGCAAAGGTTGACGGTGAAATTAAGGATCTTCGCACAAAATTAGATAAGGATTGCGCTATTGAAATTCTCACATTCGATGACGATGACGCAAAAAAGACATTCTGGCATACCTGCTCACACATTTTAGCTCAGGCTGTTAAAAGACTTTATCCCGATGTAAAGCTTGCTATTGGTCCGGCTATTGACGGCGGTTTCTATTATGACTTCGATAGTGAGATTAACTTCACTCCCGAAATTCTCGAAAAAATTGAAGGTGAAATGAAGAAAATTGTCAAAGAAGCTCTGCCTTTAGAGCAATTTGAAATGGACGCTGATGAGGCTATTGCTCTTATGGAGAAAAGGGGCGAAATTTATAAGGTCGAGCTTATTAAAGAGCATTCAGACAAGGGCGAGAAAATCTCCTTCTATCGTCAAGGCGAATTCGAGGAGCTTTGTGCAGGTCCTCATATCCCCGACACATCAAGAGTTAAGGCATTTAAGCTCACCTCATGTACCGGCGCTTATTGGAGAGGCGACAGCAACAAGAAAATGCTTCAAAGAATTTACGGTACTGCTTTTACAAAGGCATCAGAGCTTGAAGCACATCTTGCACAGCTTGAGGAAGCTAAAAAGCGTGACCACAATAAATTAGGCA
>CAYWKY010000267.1:0-1813 GCA_964458915.1 uncultured Faecalibacterium sp. | reverse complement strand
ACATCTTATATTGGTATAATTATTATAGGTGATTAAAGTGAAAAATAAATTAATTATATTCGATTGCTTCGGTGTTATTTTTGATGAGATAGCACCTGTTTTCTTTCGCCGTCATTTTGGCAGCGATATAGGCTCAAGACTTAAAGAAAAATATTTTGGTCCGGCAGATTTAGGTACCATAACAAGAGATGAACTTTTCACACTCATGGCTAAAGAGCTTAATATGGATAAGCAAGCTATTTTAGACGAGTGGGAAACTCTTATAAAGCTCAGAGAAGATATGCCGCCGACTATTAAAGCGTTGAAAGAAAAATATGACATTGCGCTTTTATCCAATGCTCCGGACGGCTTTGTGCAAAGACTTATGAAAGAGTATTCTCTCGAAAATCTTTTTGATAAAATGTTCATATCAAGTGACCTTAAAATGGCAAAGCCTGACCCCGAAATATACAAGCTGTGTGTTTGCGCTTTCAATAAAGAGTACGACGAAATATATATGATAGACGACAACATTAAAAATTTAGAGGTACTCCCCGACTTAGGCATTAAAGGAGTGCTCTTCACATCTATAGAAAATATGCTCAAAGATTTAGGTGAAACATTATGAGAATAACAGGACTTATTAAAACTACGCTTCTTGATTTTCCCGGTAAGGTAGCCTGCACCGTTTTCACCTATGGTTGCAATTTCCGTTGCAGCTTTTGTCATAACGCACTGCTTGTTACAGAGGAAAACAATGATAATATATCGGAAGATGAGTTTTTCTCTTTCCTTTCAAAGCGCCACGGTATTCTTGACGGGGTTTGCATAAGCGGCGGTGAGCCTACACTTCAAAAGGATTTGCCTGAGTTTATTCGCAAAATTAAAGCCATGGGCTTTGCCGTCAAGCTTGACACCAACGGTTATGAGCCTGAGATACTCAGCCAACTTATAGACGAAAAGCTTCTCGACTATGTGGCAATGGATATTAAATCGTCACCTGACAGCTACAGCGAGATTTGTGGCGTAAATATCAACACGGATAAAATCAAAAGAAGCGTTGACATACTCAAAAGCAGTGGCATCGACTATGAATTTCGCACCACCTGCGTAAAGGAGTACCACACAAAAGAGACATTTGAAGACATTGCTTCTTGGCTTGAGGGAGACAGCAAATATTTTCTTCAGCATTTTGAAGACAGCGGAAATCTTATCGGCAGCAATCTTTCCGCTTTTTCCAAAGAGGAAACAGAAGAATTTATGGCTCTTATAAAAAGCAAAGTACCAAATATAGGACTTAGAGGAGTTTAAAACTATATCTTGTGTTTTATCTCTAAAAAAAGTACAAGAATTTGTGTTTTTGGCTATTGACAACAACATATAGTTAGTGTTATAATCGTGAGGCACCACAAAATGTGGTATCTCACTTTTATTTATATACAGCAACATATATTAAGGAGGAATATAAAATGTACACAGTTTTAAAACGTAACGGCAAAGTTGTTGATTTTGATCTTGCTAAGATTACTCAGGCAATTACACTTGCTTTTGACGCAGAGCAGAAAGAATATAATCCTGACATGATAGACTTTCTTGCTTTAAAAGTAACAGCAGACTTTGAACCGAAAATTAAGGATCATAAGGTTGCAGTTGAGGATATTCAGGACAGCGTTGAGCATGTTCTTGTCCAGGCAGGATATGCAGATGTTGCAAAAGCATACATTCTCTATCGTCGTCAGCACGAAAAGCTTCGTGCAATTCAGGGTACTGTTCTCGACTATAAAGAAATCGTTGACAACTATCTTAAAATCAACGACTGGCGTGTTAAGGAAAA
>CAYWKY010000266.1:0-1839 GCA_964458915.1 uncultured Faecalibacterium sp. | reverse complement strand
TGAAATCGTCTTTTGGTGGGTGGCAAGAGCTTTTCTGCTTGTAGGCGTTTTCACCGCAGACTCCACTGTTAAAAAGGTGTTTATTGTTATATCACTGCTTTTCACCTTTTTAGTCAGCATGGTTAAAAAAATATTTAAAGGCAGTGATTTTGCAGAGAGCCTTGACCCACACCTTCAAACCTGTATAAGCCTTACGGCAGCTCTTGGTGCAGGTGTTGGCTTTGGTCTTGGTGTGTTTAAGCTTTTCCCCGAATACGGTATATTGCTCCATCTCTACGGCGGAATTATCGGTGTGGCAATAGGCTATTATATTAGCATCGCCATGAGAAAGCCGAAAACCTCAAAGGATTACAACTATACCACACTTATGGCTTTCAGTATTTCCTGCGCCTTTATTGTACCGAGAAAGATTTTACAGTTCTTCCTTGACTTCTTCACAGGCAGAAATCTTATTAAATGCTTCTTTGTCGATGACGACCACTGGCTTTTCTCAGTTATCGGTCACATGAACAGTATGTATGAGCAAAGACCTCTTTACGATTACAGTGAGGATCTTCTTTTCGGTCTTGTTGGTACCGTACTTGCCACAGCAGTATTGTATATTTATTTTAGAGCTAACAATAAATCTGCCTTTAAAAAAGACAAAAAGAAATTTAGCTTTTCCTTAAAGTCAATTTCGTCTCGCTGTGTAGATAAGGTGATATATGAAATTCAAAAGGTAAAGCAGGAAACAAACATTTGTGATATGCTCATTTGGTGGTGCACCAGAGCCTTAATGCTTTATGCTTTTATCACTATGCAGGACCGTGCAGAGGCAACCTTGCTTTTGGTTATTTTTATCGGTACCTTCGCAATCAGTATTCTTCATTTTATCAGCCCGAAGGACTCCATGTTCTGCCGTTTAAACTATAAAGTTCAAACCTTAGTTACAGTCATAGCCTTCTTCGGCTCATATGTGGGCAACTACATAAGCATTTACAATATCATCGGCAGATATGACACATTTCTTCATTTCATCTCAGGCTTTATATCCTTTACGGCAGGCTATTATCTTGCTTTAACTCTCGTAAAGCCCGGAACTAAAAAAGAGAATTTTTCCATTTGCGTTTTTGCCTTTGCTTTTGCTTTGGCTATCATTCCGATTCACGAAACCGTTGAGTTTGTCGGCGACTATATTTGGGGTACCACCAACCAAGGCTTTATGTGGGAACCCAGCGACAATATTTTGCTTTATAACCTTTTTGGCCACGGTGTAGGTAACGAGCTTCTGATAAGAATTTACGACACTATTTATGATATGTCCTTGGCTACGGTTACAAGTACACTTTCTTTTGTGTTTATGAGCCTGCTCTTAAGCTTTAAGAAAGAAGACAAAAAAGCGAATCCTGTCGCATTATCAAAAGAAAAAGAGACTGTCAGCTGTTGACAAAATTAAGAAAGTGTGCTATTATTATCTCGATAAATAGATGTCCTTTTTCAAAGGGGAGTAGCTATAAGCTGTAAATCAACACACGCCCAAAAGGCTGGTTTACAGGCCTTAAAATAGGTAGCAAGACCTTTAACGGAGCTTCGGTTCTGTTAAGGGTCTTTTTTATAGCCAAACTTAAAAAAGGTATATCTCATTAACCAAAACCATTCAGAAAGGAAAACGTGTATGAAACATTATTTACACACCACAGACGAAGTTTTTTCCGAAGTGAAATCCTCTTCTCAAGGTCTTACAAGCGCCGAAGCTGAAAAAAGACTTGAGAAAAACGGAAAAAACAAGCTGGCTGAGGCTAAAAAGGTGTCAACCTTCTCTCGCTTTATCGATCAGCTGAAAGACCCGATGATTATTAT
>CAYWKY010000265.1:0-1863 GCA_964458915.1 uncultured Faecalibacterium sp. | reverse complement strand
GATAAATGCACTGCTGACCGAAAGCGAGGGCTATTCGAAACAGATTGAAGAGCTGGTTTTGGGTCTTAACGCAATAGGCAACGACGAAAGTGCGGCGCGCGTAAAGCTTGTTACCGCGAAAACGGCACTCGGCGAAATTGCCGCAAGGCGTTCTGCGGTTTGCGAAAACAAGGCAGAGATTGAAAAATCACTTGCCGAATATGAAAAAGAATTTTCCGAGCTTAAAAACGAGCAGGCTGTTTTAAGCGACGCCGTAAAGAGCTGTGAAAACACCGCAGAGGGCTACCGAATGAGGCTTGATGTGCGTAAGGATAACGCCGCACGCCATACCGAGGCTTTGCAAAGGCTTGAGTCAAAGCTTCAGGATACCGTGCGCAGAGCCGAGATTTTACAAGACCTTGAAAAGAATATGGAGGGCTTTCAGTACGCGGTCAAAAAGGTTATTCAAGAGTCGAAAAACGGCAATTTACGCGGAATTTGCGGCCCCGTTATTCGTCTTATAAGGGTTGACAGCAAATATTCGGTTGCGATTGAAACTGCACTTGCCGCGGCGGCACAGAATATTATTGTCGAAACCGAGGGCGATGCAAAACGCGCCATTCGACTGTTGAAGGATGCAAAGGGCGGCAGGGCAACCTTTTGGCCCGTATCCACCGCGAAAAGCAGACCCTTCGGCGAAAAGGGAATGGAAAAAATTTCGGGTTACATCGGCATTGCCGCGGATCTTGTTGAGTGCGACGAAAAATACCGCGAGGTTGTGTATTCGCTTTTGGGTGGTATAATGATTGCAGAAGATCTTGACAGCGCAACGGATATTTCGGCAAAATACGGCAGAAAGTACAAGGTTGTTTCGCTTGACGGTCAGGTCGTAAATACGGGCGGCTCGCTTACGGGCGGTTCGCTTTCAAAGCATACTTTTAAGCCGAGCAGACGAAATTGCAAGGCTTGCCGAAAAAACCGAAAAGCTTAAAACGGAAATAAAAGAAAAGCAAGCAGAGTGTGACCGTTCGGTTGCCGAGCTTGAAAAGCTGCAAGCGGATATTTCGGCTATTGAAACCGAGCGAAAGACCGCGAATGAGGATTTAATTCGTGTTATTGGCGAGTTGCGCCGTGTAGAGGATATGTTAAGCTCTGCAAAAAGCGGTGCGGCACAGCTTGACGAAGAGCTTAAAGACCTTGAAAAGCGCGAGGGAAATATGCTTTCCGACAGCGCGACAGCCGAAAAAGCAATTGCGGATTTACAGGATAAAAAGGCACAGCTGCAAGAAAAAATGGACTCTGCAAGCGGCGGCAGAACGGGTCTTGAAGAAAGGCGCAACGCACTTTCGGAAACCGTTACCGAGCTACAACTTAAAGATATCGAGCTGAAAAAGGATATCGAGGCTATCGAGAGAAACGCAAAGCAGATGCAACAGCTTATATCCGACCGTGAATATCGTGTTTCACAGCTTGAACTTCAAATTAGTCAGCTTAATGAAAACAACCGTAATATAGAGCAAAAAATCGTAGATTTAAAAAGCAGTATTGCGAAGTTTGCCGAAAACGCAAAGCAACAGCTTGCTTTGGCAGAGGAGCTGCACATTAAGCGTGAGGCAAACGAAAAGCAAGTCACCGAAAGCCGTTCAGAAGAGCGCGGCTTGCTTGAAAATCGCGAAAATCTCGGTCGCGAGCTTGCAAGACTGCAAGAGCGCCGCGACGGTATTACCAAAGAGTACGATGATATTATTAAGCGCTTGTTTGACGAATACGAGCTTACAAGAAGCGAGGCTGAACAGCTTAATATCGAAATTACCGATATTTCCGCCGCTAAACGAACCTTGGCTGAAATAAAGGGTAAAATCAAGACTCTCGGCAACATAAATG
>CAYWKY010000264.1:0-1864 GCA_964458915.1 uncultured Faecalibacterium sp. | reverse complement strand
GTGTAATAGTACCTCAAAACGAATAATACCAAGGAGAGATGTTAAAGGGCATCTCTCCTTTTTAAGACTCTGCATAATATGTAACTCAGACAGCATAGCTTATGTTTAAGGAGTAATATTAATTAATATTACAAAAATTTAACTGTACAAATTGAAAAGAGTGTGATATAATATAGCCATAATAAAACAGGAGGTAAAAGTCTTATGAAAAATATTAAGAGAGTAGCAGTTGTTGTTTTGGCTGTGTTAATGGTTGTTAGCGTTTTCGCAGGCTGTGATCTTAAAATCACCCAGGAACAAAAAATACTCGGTGCGTGGAGAGATTCAACAGGAACAATCGGATATGAATTTCTTGAAAATGGCGCTTGCAAAATCACATATGCTGATGTAACTATTCCCTTTATCAATATTGAGTATAATGGTACTGTTGACGGAACATACACTCTTTCAAAGGATGATAGTGGCAACCAGCATCTTGATATTACATACACGATTCTTTCAAAGAGCGTGACAAGAAATTACACTTATGTAATTGACGGAAATGCTATCACACTTACTGATACATCAGACGGCAGTACAACCGTATTTCTTGCTTATAACGGCTCTGCAACGGATTCAACAGCCTCTAATCAGTAAAAATTAAACTTAAGTGGGGCGGTGTTATTGCTGCCTCACTTTTTATTATATAAAAATATCAAAGGAGCTTTTTATGAGAAAAACAACTAAAATAATAGTGTGTTCTTTGGCTGTTTTAGTTGCCCTTGTTTGTGTTATTGCCGGTGTTTTTGCAACGCGAGGCGGCGACGACAAGGAAACAACTACTAATGCCGCCCCCGAAGTGGTGAACCCGATAACTACTGAACAGATTAAAAAAGATGAGACTACTACTAAGCCTGCGCCAACTTTGGCTGAGCTTATTATTGGCAAATGGACTGATAGTGCAGGTATGAGTGGCTTTGAATTTTTTGAAAACGGAAAGGTGTCTTTCACCTATGCTAACCTTGCAGCTCTCGGCATAAATTTTGATGGCAAGGTTGAAAACGGCACATATAAGCTTGATAACAACAAGCTTACAATTGCTTATTCGATTTACACCGCAACTATTGATAAGCAGTATGAGATTTCAATTGAAAATGACCACTTAACAATGAAAAATGTTGAAGACGGCAAAGTCTCAACCTATGTCAGAGGTGGCACAGTTGCAACTACAAACCCACCCGGTACAACAGCTTCATCAGCTGCTTCCGATTCTGATGAGCTTTATGGCAGCTGGGAAAATAAATCCATGAGCAAAAAATATAAGTTCTCCGGCTCAGGAAATGTGACTGTAACCATGGACGGTGAAAGCTTTAATGGTGTTTATGTCAGTGACGGCAACAATGTTACTTTGCAATACACAGCTTATGGCAAAAAAATAACAGAAAAATATACTTTTTCTGTAACGACAAATGCGCTGACACTTACTAACGAAGCAGGCTCAGAATTTATTTTTGTCAGAGCCGAAACTTCAGTATCTTCGTCGGACGATAAGGAACTGCTTGGCAAATGGCGAGACAGCGCAAACATGAGTGGTTATGAGTTTAAAGAGAATGGTGTTGTTGAGGTGACTTTTGTCAATATAGATATTCCTGTTATTAATGTACCGGTCAATGGTACATTCACCGGCGGATATGAAATTAAAGACGGCATTTTAACTTTAACTTATTATACTTATGGCAATGCAATTACCGAGAGCTTCACTTATGAGGTCAGCGGTAACAGTCTGCAGCTAAAGAAAACCGATGACGGTAAAATTTCTACCTATATGAAACAGTGAGGATAAAATAATATGACACAGCAGGAAAAGGTATATAAGGCACTTGAT
>CAYWKY010000263.1:0-1905 GCA_964458915.1 uncultured Faecalibacterium sp. | reverse complement strand
AATATATTTCCTGCAAAACACAAACTGTTTAAGAATAATACGGAGGTGTAACAAATGCTTAAGATAAATATCCAGTTATTTGCTCACAAAAAAGGTATGGGTTCAACCCGTAACGGTCGTGACTCTGAATCAAAAAGACTTGGTGTTAAGCGTGCAGACGGTCAGTTCGTTCTCGCAGGCAACATCCTTGTAAAGCAGCGTGGTACTCACATCCATCCGGGTAACAACGTAGGCAGAGGTTCAGATGACTCACTTTTCGCTCTTATTGACGGTAAGGTTAAGTTTGAGCGTATGGGCAAGGATCGCAAAAAGGTTAGCGTTTACGCAATCGAACAGTAAAATGTACATTTAAGCTGCTGCATGAAAGTGCGGCAGTTTTTTTGTTGTTTTGTACGCAAATAAGTGCGGCAGAAGCTTTGAAGTGAAGCTCCTGCCGATTTGGGCTTTATTTACTATTTTATTTTCGGCAAACTTGCAGCTGCAACGGATTGACCGACTCTTCTTGAACTCTCATCAGGAATATGAAGCTCTATTTTCTTTGAAAGCTCCGGGAATTCCTTGTCAAGAACCTCTTGAGCACGCTCAAGAAGGATTACTCCGCCTTCACCTGAGGTAACTCTACCCATAATAAGTACGTGCTTAATATCGTAAAATTCAGCGTAATATGCGATTGCATAGCCAAAGTAAGCACCAATGGTGTCATAAATATCAGCAGCATTTTTGTTGCCATCAGCCATTGCTTTTTGCACTACCTTAAGCTTTTCAGCAGGGGAGAGGCTTTCGTCAAGTTCAATGCCGGCAAAGGGAGCAAGCTTAATTACACCGTCTTGTGAGAAATATTTAACGCCACAGCCGTAGTCGCCTGACCACTCGTCAACCATAGCTTCCTCGCAAAAATCAACAGGTACAAAGGCAAGCTCGTTGAGCCAGCCTGTAATATTGCCCTCAGGGTCAACATATCCGCCGGCTTCGCTAGTACCCATAGCCACACCTAAAACTGAGTCGTCATTTAAGTCCATTGCACCTGCAAGAGCAGTTACATCACCGTCATTTGCAACCTCAATGGGGATATTTTCGCCAATTTCCTTGGCAACGTCAAGATACATATTCTTAACCTTTTTATCAAAGTCTTCATCGCTGACCTTAAGGAAAAGTGAAGCAACCATAATGCGGTTATCAATATAAACACCTGCTGAGGAAACACCGATAGCGTCAACTCTCGGCATTTTTGATGCAGCAGTTTTCATTGCGTTAAGAATACCCTCATAGTGATAATCGGGGTCTGAGTTAGTTTTCGGGAACCAAACAACTTCCTCGGAATATACGCTTTCACCGTCAACTACAGCGCTTACCTTACGGTCACTTCCGCCGGCATCAAAGCCGATGCGGCAACCGTCAAGATGTCTGCCTATAGGGGCGGCTGCTGACTTATCTTCAGGCGCATCCTCTAAAGCGCGTACCTCAACAGAAAACTTTTCTTCGTAAACTCTTTCCATAAAGTTAACGTCGAAATCACGAAGACCACCGTGTGAGAAGGCCTCTTTGATTTTATTACCGACGATCTCACTGCCTGCGATAATAATTTTATAACCGCCTGCAACCCAAAGAAGTGATTTTGCTATACGCTCAATGAATTTGAAGTTTTCCTCGTCATGACCTGTGCCATCGGGGAAAATTCGTGTTTTATATGTAGTTGTGTAGCCTTTGTTTCTTTCGATACCGATGACAATGTCTTGGCCGTTCTCTTTAGTTGCCTCACGCATATCACGAATAACGAGTGACATAGGTTGAAATTTTTCGTCGAGTTTTGCATTAACTTTAAGCTTCATATTTAATTTTACCTCCGATAATTGTTTTTTCTACATTAAATTCACTGTCGGTGATGATAATGTCAGCGTCCTTGCC
>CAYWKY010000262.1:0-1912 GCA_964458915.1 uncultured Faecalibacterium sp. | reverse complement strand
GCGATAGAATATATCCGCAACGCTATGAAGCGTGTGCGTAAAAAGGAATCCTCGATCATTCTGGCAAGTCAGAACATCGAGGATTTTCTGCTGCCCGAGATCAAGGAACTGACAAAGCCGCTGTTCTCAATTCCTACGCACCAATTTCTATTCAACGGCGGCAACATCAACGCAAGGGATTATATCGACGCACTCCAGCTTGAAGAAAGTGAGTTCGATCTCATTAAGTATCCCGAACGAGGTACTTGTCTTTTTAAGTGCGGCAATGAACGGTATCTCTTGCAGGTCAAGGCTCCCGAATATAAGGCAAAGCTGTTTGGAGATGCGGGCGGAAGGTAACTTTATTTGCTCATCTCCACAAACACTTGACAAAGGGGTTAATTTGGGGTATAATATATAGTGTGATAACGAAAACGAAACGGAGGTGCGGACTTTGGATAAGAACGAAGCACTTGAAAGGCTTGCGGAATTGACCGCAAGGATAAAAGACCTTCCGAAAGGTTATATCTCAAAAAAGACGATCGGCGGCAAGATATATTATTATCATCAGTGGTCGGAGAACGGAAGCAAGCAGAGTCGATATATCAAGGACGATGAAGTCGAACCGCTTGCAAAGCTGATCGATGAGAGAAAAGAATTACAGGCACAGGTAAAAACACTCAAAAGCCCCTCTGCCAAAAGATCAAAAAGAAACGAGGTGAATGTGATGAGATGTCTGCTTATGCACAAGAGAATACCGGTAGCGGAAATCGAACTTGATGATGCGACCGGCTTTGTACAAAAGATCGGTGAGATATATGCACCGGAGCATTTGCCTGTCGGGATTCCCGTTAAGAACGGCGTAGCGGACAGAACGGCATTTAATACGTGGTGGACGGACAGATCCATTCCGGCAAGCAGAAGCGGAATCCGAGAAGCTCTTGAAACGCTCGAAATTGCAGATACCAAACTGTTGCTCATACGCTGTTACGGATTGAGCCTATCCGATCAGTATTGGATAAAGCCTGATGGCAGTGATCTGACATGGGAAGACATCAACTTCTTCGACAATCCGTTCTCGGACGATATCGGTGATGTTCTGTTCGGAACACCAAAAAAGGGAAACGCACTGAATTTCTCCTCACCCGACAATACCTCGGATGGATTCCTCAAAAAGCGTTGGAAGATCATGGACGGTAAACGGTGTCTTGTCAAGGGCGGCTCTAATCCGTTCCGTCAGCAACCATTCAATGAGGTGATCGCAACCGAGATCATGAAAAGACTCGGTATTCCGCACGTGCCGTATACGCTGATCTGGAACAAGGAAGCACCGTATTCGGTCTGCGAGGACTTTGTCAATGAGAACACCGAACTGATCCCGGCATGGCGTGTGATGATGACGCAGAAAAAGAGCAACAGCACATCGGTCTATCAACACTTTGTTAATTGCTGTGAGGCACTTGGTGTGAGTGATGTCGTTCCGTTCCTTGACCGCATGATCACGCTTGATTATATCATTGCGAATGAGGATAGGCACTTCAATAACTTCGGTTTGATAAGAAACGCCGAAACACTGGAATGGCTCGGCATGGCTCCCATCTATGACAGCGGCTCGTCCTTGGGATACGATAAGCTACCAGGTCAGATGAAGTCTGAAAAGGATGTCGGATGCAAGCCGTTCAAAAATCACCATATCGAACAGCTGCAACTGGTACGCTCCTTCGATTGGCTCGATCTTTCAAAACTTGAAGATGTCGAAGACGTGATCCGAAACGTTCTCTCAAAGGACGCGGACGAGAACTATATCGATGAAAAGCGTATCGAA
Source organism: uncultured Faecalibacterium sp. (assembly GCA_964458915.1). Classification (GTDB taxonomy): domain Bacteria; phylum Bacillota; class Clostridia; order Oscillospirales; family Acutalibacteraceae; genus UBA6857. The sequence goes on along the minus strand of CAYWKY010000262.1, from coordinate 108 downwards.
GCGGTGGTGAACGCTGTCAAACGCAGGATCGGCAACTTGGAGCAGATCATCAAAGAGCGACAGAGTAACGACTTCACGCAGGATATGAATTCTACGGAAGATGATGTT
>CAYWKY010000261.1:0-1915 GCA_964458915.1 uncultured Faecalibacterium sp. | reverse complement strand
GATGTTTGGGCATCAATGGGTCAAGAGGGCGAAGCTGAGGAAAGAAAGAAGATATTTAAGGATTATCAAATTAACGACAGCGTTGTTGCTGTGTCAAATGAAGACGTTATGGTGCTTCACTGTCTTCCTGCTCACAGAGGTGAGGAAATTACTGACAAGGTGCTTGAGGAGCATGCAAATCAGGTATTTGATGAGGCTGAAAACAGACTCCATGCTCAAAAGGCAGTTCTTGTTAAGTGCATGAAAGACTGATAAATACTAATACACTTAGGATAAATATAACGGAAAGGATTTCACAACCTGTGTGAAAAAAGAGGTGTTACGAATGAAAAAACGTTATCTGGTACTTGAGGATGGCACTGTTTTTGAGGGCTATGCCTTCGGTGCTGACAAGGAAAAAATAGGCGAGCTTATATTTAACACAAATATGGTCGGCTATATCGAAACTCTCACAGACCCTACATATTACGGTCAGATAGTGCTTCAGACATTCCCAATGATTGGTAACTACGGCATTATCGAAAGCGACTTTATCGGTGAGTGCAAGCTCAGCGGTTATGTTGTCAGAGAGTGGTGCGAAAAGCCGTCTAATTTCAGATGTGAATATGATATAGATAAGTTCCTTAAGGATAAGGAAATTCCGGGCATTTACGGTGTTGACACAAGAGAGCTGACAAATATTCTTCGCTCTAAGGGTACTGTAAACGCTGTTATAGCTGACGAAATTCCCCAATCACTTGATGAGGTTAAAAACTATAAAATAGTTGATGCAGTTAAAAACACAGGCAGCACTGAGATGAGTGTGTATCTGCCGAAAACCGAAATCAAAAAGCATATTGCATTAGTTGACCTTGGCTCAAGCAAAAATCTTGAGGTAACTCTTATGGATATGGGCTGTAAGGTAAGCGTTATGCCATATAATTTCAAGAGTGAAGATATTCTTTCTCTTGGTGCTGACGCTGTTATATTCACCGAAGGCCCCGGTGACCCGAAGGAGTGCAAGGCTATCGCTGATGAAATCGCGAAGCTTTTTGGCAAAGTACCTATGCTTGGTATCGGTCTTGGACATCAGCTTATGGCTTTGTCTCAGGGTGCGGACACAGTGAAGCTTCCCTATGGACATCACGGTTCAAACCAGCCCGCTAAGGTTGTTGGTACCGCAAGAACTCTCATGACAAGCCAGAATCACAACTATGTTGTTGCAAAAGACAGCATTAAAAATGGTGAGATAAGCTATTTCAATCTTAATGACGGTACTGTTGAGGGTATCGATTATAAGAACGATAAAGCTTGCTCGGTTCAGTTTGAGCCTACAGATGAGATTATCGCAGAATTTATGAAAGCAATGGAGGAGTAAACAATGCCGCTGAATAAGGATATTAAAAAAGTACTTGTTATCGGTTCAGGACCTATTGTTATAGGTCAGGCTGCCGAATTTGACTATGCAGGCGCACAGGCTTGCCGTGTTTTAAAGCAGGCAGGTGTAAATGTTGTTCTTGTTAACTCCAACCCTGCTACAATTATGACAGATAAGGCTCTTGCAGATGAAATTTATCTTGAGCCTCTTACAACAGAAACAGTAAAGAGAATTATTAAGTTAGAAAAGCCGGATTCACTTCTTGCAGGTCTTGGCGGTCAGGTTGGTCTGACTCTTGCAATGCAGCTTTGGAAAGAAGGCTTCCTTCAGGAAAACGGCGTAAAGCTTATCGGTACCGATGTTGAAGCTATTGATAAGGCTGAGGATAGACAGCTTTTCAGAGACACAATGCAGTCAATTAATCAGCCGTGCATTCCTTCTGAAATTTCTTATGATGTTGAAACTTCACTTAAAATAGCTCAGGATATAGGCTATCCTGTTATTGTTCGTCCTGCTTTCACCCTCGGTGGTGCAGGTGGCGGCGTTGCTTATGACGAG
>CAYWKY010000260.1:0-1941 GCA_964458915.1 uncultured Faecalibacterium sp. | reverse complement strand
ATATGATTATAAAACTAAAGAAGAGTCTTATTTTGCTGTTTCCAATGAAATTAACAATAATAAAGCAATTGATGAATTAAAGGAAAATATTACCTACGCATATTGTCCTAATTCTTTAAGTCAAGAATATAATACCAATTACTACAGGACTATTATAGGTGAAGACAACAGAAAAAAGTAAATCCGGAATTATTTCCTTATTCGGCAATAACTTTTTTTATATTTGGGTCAAGATACTAATGGTGATGGTAAAACAGATTCATGGGGATATGGAACTGGATTTATGGTTGGAGAGCGAGTGATGTTGACAGCAGCACACTGTTATTGGAGTAAGCAACATGGTTGGATAGAAGAATGTAGAACATATGTAAAGCAAAATAGTTCAAAGCTGGGTTCGACTTATTATTATCCTTCATCATGGAACTGCCCGACTAATTATACTAACAATGTTGATTATCGTTATGATTGGTGTGTTGTTAAAATGAGCAATCCGATAGGCAAGCAAACAGGTTGTCTCGGATATGGTACAGGTGGAAGTATGTTAAATAAAAAACTTACTACATCAGGTTATCCAGGTGATGATCTTGGAATTCAGAAAATGTGTACTGGTAAAGCTTCATATGAAGACAGCTATATTTGTAAATTTAATATGGATAGTATCGCTGGCCAAAGTGGTTCACCTATATATGATTCAGATTATATCGTTTGGGCGATATTAACCTATGAAGGAGACGGATTCAACCAAGGTAACAAACTTACTGCGGCTTGTTGTAATGCAATTAATGAGGCAAAAAAATAGTTAATCTTAAATAAATCTATCAATTAAAGTTAATATCTTACAGGTAATATAAAAATTGGTTAACATTTACAAAACCACAAAGTAATACAAGTAGCAAAAACGCTACTTGTATTGCTTTGTTTGCGGCTAAGCCCGCTCCGGCTCTTGCTCCTGCAATTGCCATAAAACCGGCATAGCCAAATTCTTCTTTAATATTATCAACTTCTTCCAAAAGCTCTTTGGAAACAACAAGATTTGTGCTTGTGGTGCAGCTCACTAAATCACAAGTGAAAATTCAACTTTAATAACTCAGTAGTTGGTTGCGCTTTTCTGCAATCAGCTGCTTTTTTTCTCTTTCTTTCTCGGCAGGGTGTTACCTTACTATTGCCGCAACCCTATTTGCGTACCAACAAAAATGTCAAAAGTTTTAGATTTTTTTCATTTGAATCAGCAATTTGCACTAATTCATCTTGACTTTATTCAGCTAAAATGGTAAAGTATATATAATATATCTACGGCTGTGGACAAATAAGGAGATTTGTTCACGGTTTACATTTTAAAGGAGTGTTGAAATGGAACGAAAAATCCTAAAGCTCATAGGCGTTAAGGGTACTTTTAAAGACTCTGTTGTACCTATGATGAACTACAGCTCGGCGAACATAACAACATCCGGCGCAGGTTATGTTATCAGCCTTTATTTTATGATCTTCTTAACTGACGTTGTTGACCTTGACCCGAAGCTTGCCGGTCTTGTAACAACTATCGCAGTTGTTTGGGACGCAATCACAGACCCAATTATGGGTGTTTTCACCGACAGAACACGCTCAAAGTACGGTAAGCACAGACGCTATATCCTTTGGGGTATGCCTCTTTTATGTATATCCTTTGCCCTTCTTTGGAATAGCTATGGTCTTGACGGTAAGGAAAGACCTATGCAGGCTTTTATCTATTACACCATAGTTTATATGCTATATAAAACGGCCTACACCATTATTGATATTCCTCATGTTGCAATGCTTCCGGAGCTTGCTCCTGACTATGACCTTAGAGTTCAATATAACTCAGTGGGTTACATATTCAACTCCTTTGGTATGTTCCCCTCATTCTTCCTCGTTGCGGGCGTACTTGCTATCTTCGGCTTTAGCACACCGTCACCCGGCTCA
>CAYWKY010000259.1:0-1942 GCA_964458915.1 uncultured Faecalibacterium sp. | reverse complement strand
CTTGACAGGTATATTGACCAATGCCTGAGATTAGGTCTTGGTGAGCTGACGGTTATTCATGGCAAGGGTACGGGTGTGTTAAGAAAAGGCATTCAGGAGCATTTGCGTAAAAGTCCGTTTGTCAAGAGCTTCCGCCTTGGTGTTTATGGCGAGGGTGAAAGCGGTGTTACAATAGTTACGCTTAAATAAAACAGTACCACTCATTTTTGGGTGGTACTTTCCTTTTTTATATTCTTTATGCTTTCATATTTAAGTCTGGTTGCTTCGCCGCCTCTGAGATGTCTTTCGCTTTTGTTTTTTTCCAGTACGCGACGAACACTGTAGTAAAGGTCTTTGTCGATGCCGCCCAGGCGCTTTGTTACATCCTCATGCACAGTTGATTTGCTCACACCGAAAACTCTGGCGCATTGCCGAACAGTGGCATTAGTTTTAGCTATGTAATTTCCGAGCATGACAGCCCGTTTTTCAGTGGTGTCCATATACAATTCCTCCTTGGGTAATGTATATGTGGGGTATGTGGGGAATATGTTAGGAAACTATTGGGGACGCAAGCCATTGGTGGACAGGTACCTTTGTGCCAAACAACACAAAGGTACCTGTCCACCAATATATCCAATATAATGTCTCCCCTTTGTGTGAATTGCACAAAATTAGCAACTTAAATTTTACTTCAAAAAAACAGGCAATGCTATTGATTTTATTTTTTTAATAAACTATAATAAATGTGTGTAATTATGGGGGTTATTATACCCTTTTGCAAAACTTTATGAAAGGTGAATTGTTTAATCGGTCAAAGTGCAAGGAGGTCAGATGCGCTCGGTTGACTCTTGATCTTTCATAACCTGCCTCGAGGTTCGGGGTACCGGCGACGAGCCGAAAAAATTTATCTTTGCTCAAGAGCGAAGAAAACCACTTAATTAAGGGGGATATAAAAGAAAATGAAAAAGTATTTTAAGACTTACACAAAAAAGTCGTTGGCATTATTAATGACAGTTATGATGCTTATGTCTTGCTGGGTGTTTGTTGCGCCTGAGCATAACCACGCATCGGCTGTTAGTGCGGCAGATATAGCATCGGCTAACAATGCCACTATTAATGGTCTTGATTTAAACACGGCTGTAACGACTATACATGGTTCATTTGAAAAAGATGGCGATAAGCTTACAGATGAAGATTATAATGCAGTTTATCATAATGTTCTTTACACTGATGGTACTGTAGCTGGTGCAAGGGCCAATGCCGCTGCTACTAGTCCTAAAACAGAATACGGTAGTAGCTGGACTGGTTCTAATGGTGTAACTATTTATTGGTATCATCCTGCGGCAACCCTTTTCTATGATGGAGGCAGTGATTTGCCTCGTCTTGGCGTTGCCATGAATACAGTTATGTATTATACCGGAACATGGTCTCGTAAATCTGTTAACAGATCAAGCTGGCTAAGTTCGGGTCTTAACGGCTTTGCCTTTAATGAAAACTGGCATGGTGCTGATAAACAAATAAACTTCCAATGGATGTGGAATGCCCAAGAAGGAGTAATGACCTATACATATAAAGGTACAGATCCTTATCACGTACAAAGCGGTGACAACGATGACCACTTTTATGCTAACCTTTTAAAATTTACTGGCACAATGGGCGACAATGAATACTATAGAGATGGTACACCTCAATTCGGTTTCTTTGGTGATAACGGAAGCGACAACAAAGAAATATATGCTACTTCAACTAAAAAAATCGCAATCATCAACTATGTGCCCCTTAAAAAGGCATTAGAGTCAGCTGGTGCTTTGCTTGCAGATATCAAGGCTTATCCCGCTAAGTATACAAACGCCTCAGTTGCTAATTTTGCTGATCTTGCAAAAGCTCTTGTTGCTGCAAAGCCTAACAACTATGTTAACTCAAGCAAAAACGACTACACAGGTTATGCAGCAGCAGCTAAAGC
>CAYWKY010000258.1:0-1949 GCA_964458915.1 uncultured Faecalibacterium sp. | reverse complement strand
AAATGATATATTTAAAACTTTAAATATACTAAAAAAGCACACCCGAAAGTGTGCTGAAATCCTATGCTTTGGCTATAAAATCGCCACTGACATAGCCTTTTTGATTTTTAAATTCAACGAGAATCCATTTCGGATTACTCTTGCATATTTCTATAACCTTAACGCTTTCGCCTTTGCCGATAACAGTCAAGGCTTCAAAATCTGTTCCGGGGCCAACTCGGAGATACAGTCCCTTTTCGGCTGTCACTTTCGCTGTGTAGCTGTCTTGGGGAACATCGCTCTTTTCTTTGTTATTGTCAGCGTCAATAGGTTCTTTTTCTTTTTCGCTACTGTCCGCTGTGGTGCTTTCTGTTTTATCCTCTTGTGAGAATAAGGTTGTGCTTTCCATGGTACCGTCACAAGTCAGGTAGGAAGCGTTAAGCCAGCCGTAAATATCATCAGAGGGAATATAAACATAAACCCATATGTCGTTATCTATACAGCCACCTGTAATTTGCAAACGAACACCTTGGTTAACCGATGAAATCAAAGCATAGCTGTCACCGGGGCCTTTTCTGAGTGGTAGGGCTTTTTGCGAGGACACGGTACAAACAAGGGGCTTATAATTTATTTCGGGAGGTAATAAGCCTTCGCTGCCGTCAAGCTCACTTTTTGTGTGTGACTCAAGTGAATTGGTGGTTTGCTGAAAGGTTAAAGAGGAAATAGCCGGAGAGAGGTCAAAATATTCCAAGGCTGTGAAACCGGCTATGGCTACAAGAATCAGCACAAATAAAGACACAAGACCTATGGCAATTTTATTTCTGCCCGAAGCTTTTTTGCCTGATGTATCTTCATCGGGTAAAGTGATGCTTTCGCTGTCGAAAATGGAGCATTGCCCTTTTTCTTCAGGAATTTCAGAGATTTGAAAGTTAAGGGGAGGTTTATCATTTTTATTTTCCTGCTTTTTTATAGCTTGTCCGCAATGAGGGCAAAAGCTCTCACTGCCGTTTAATGAATTGTTGCAATTTGGGCAAAGCATGATGAGGCTCCTTTACTTAAAATATTATAAAAGGAGTCTATCACTAACAAAGAAAGAAGTTTGTCACATATGGTAGCCGAAGCTTATTTATTTGTAATAGCCAAAACAGACGGCAAGTATTTTGCCCAACAATGAAAAGAAGCCGTGCACCTGACTACGCACAGCTTCTTCTCATACATATTTGAAAGGAGAGGGGAGTGCGGTGGGAAGGAGGGATGAGGTGTGAAAAATCGGAAAAAAACACACATCAATTCCCATCGCACAATCACATTATAGGCATATAACTTAAAAGAAAGCTTAAAGTCATATTAAATTCGTTTGCTCTTTTTGTAAACATTTTTAGCACCATGTTACACAAAAATTACACATTCTTTTATGGATAAATTAAAAGGCGCAAGAAGGAAATTTTCGCCTTCGTTGCGCCTTTTATTTATAGGGAGGTCCTAAAAGTGTTATTTATTAAACATTGGTCTTGCCACATATGTGGTGTGAAGAAGCTCATGTGCCTTGTGGCTGTTTGGCTCGCCAAGGAACTCAGCATAAACTGTCTTAACATCCTCGTTTTCATGGCTCTTTCTAAGTGGGCGGCTCTCATCATTTTTATAAAGAGCAGCAGCTCTGAGAGCTTTAAGGTCTGTAAAGTTGCGAACTGTAGCGCTTTGAACAGGCTGACCGCCACCGTTTATGCAGCCGCCGGGACAACCCATAATCTCAATAAAGGTGTAATCCGCTGTGCCGTCCTTAACCTTGTCCATGAGTATCTTAGCGTTTTTGGTACCGCTGGCAACAGCAACCTTAACATCTAAGTCGCCTAATTTATATGAGGCTTCCTTAACGCCGTCCATGCCTCTGACCTCTTTAAACTCAGGTGAGTCAAGCTCCTTGCCTGTGATAACCTCAGCGGCAGTACGAAGGGCAGCTTCCATAACAC
>CAYWKY010000257.1:0-1962 GCA_964458915.1 uncultured Faecalibacterium sp. | reverse complement strand
AGCTGATATGGTGCGTGTTCGGCAATCCGACCCGTAGCAGTGGACGCTTTTATGACTGCTTCCACCGATTCCGCGACCGCTGGCACCACCGCCAAATCGACAGTCGCACGGTGCGTCTTGCCGACCGTCGCCGTCTTGCCGAATGGGTGGCTGACTACGGCGAGGATAGTGATTTTGTCCGCGTGCGTGTACGGGGTCTGTTCCCGCGAGCGTCCGACCGTCAGCTAATCAGCAGTGAGCTGGCAGAGGCTGCCGCCACCCGCACACTGGCTACGTCTGCCTACGATTTTGCCCCTGCGATTATCGGCGTTGACCCTGCCTGGAGCGGTACGGATGCGATGGCGATTGTCCTTAGGCAAGGGCTGTATGCCAAGGTACTTGCTACGCTCCCGTCGCAGACGGATGACATCGAGACAGCAGGACTGATTGCCCGGTTGCAGGATGAGCATCACGCCCAAGCCGTATTCATCGACCTTGGCTATGGCACGGGCATCTACTCCGCCGGCAAGTCCCTCGGTCGCGACGGCTGGCGACTGGTCTCGTTCGCCGCCAAGCCTACCCGCACCGGTTTTGCGAACAAACGTGCCGAGATGTGGAGCGATGTCAAGGACTGGCTACAAGAAGGTGCATCAATCGACAACAACCGCGACCTCGTAGCCGACCTTACCGCACCGGAGGCCTTCATCAATCACAAAGGGCTTCTCCAGCTCGAGAGCAAAGACGCGATGAAAAAAAGAGGTCTCCCCTCCCCGAACCTCGCCGATGCCCTCGCCCTCACCTTCGCCTACCCCATCCGCCCCAAAGCAACATCCCGCATACGCCGCCCTACCACCCGCTACGGGATGATGTAGAAAGAAGAGCCTCTCCCGCTGTCGCTATCGCAAGCTTGGTGACGCTAACGCGAAGAACACCTGATATTAGGTCACTTCTTCGCCCAGACGCTACCTACTTATTGTGACCAAAAAGTAAAGTGATTCGTGTCTAACCAATCGGTACTACCTAGCGGTGTACCGCTTGCGACACTACCCTTTGGGTCATATTAGCCAAAGGATAGCCCCCCTGTAATGCCCCACCGAATAAAAGCACACCTTATCACAGGAGTTGGTAAGAGACCTCTCTTACGCTCCCCCATACACTTCATTAAGGAGCTGATACCATGTCCATGACCACAACCGCCCTGACCCCGCACATCCCTTTCACCCGGCTTATCGCAAGCCCGCTTGCCATCTCCGCCACCCCGACACTGCTTGCCTCCCGAGCCGTCCTCGACGGACAAGCCCGCGGACGCTGCGGCATAGAAATCATCAACACCACCGCCAGCCCCCTCTACATAGGAGACAGCACCGTCGATGCCACCCACGGACTCATCATCCCCGCCGGCACCTCCCGCTACCTCCCCGTCACACGCACCGCCCAAAACCACCTACACATCACGAGCGACACAGCCACCACCATCACACTCGTCGAATACTTCTCCTGAGGTGACACCATGACAACCATCAGCCTATCCACCCTCACCCCCCGCGAAATCAACCGCATCATGGAAGAATTTCGCCGCCAAAAAGAGCGTGCCGAAGACCACTACACAAGCCGCATCGAACCCCACCTCAAACACCGTCGCAACATCTGCCGAGCAGACCGCGACCACTACCGCACCAAATTCCCCCGCCTAGCCGAATACTCCGACTGGACCAGCCGCGATGTCAAAACCACCATCGACTGGATCCTGCCCCTCCTACTCGAAGCCTTCTGCTCCTCCGAAGATGCCGTCACCATCCAAGGCGTAGGCCCCGAAGACGACGAATCCGCCCGCCGCGTCCAAACCCTTCTCCAATACCAACTCGAACGCAAAAACCACTACTTCACCTTCCTCAGCAACGTCCTCCGCTCCGCCCTCGAAGTCAACCTCGGCATCGGCAAGGTCTACTGGCACCGCGACGAGACCACCACATCCCACCGGCT
>CAYWKY010000256.1:0-1972 GCA_964458915.1 uncultured Faecalibacterium sp. | reverse complement strand
AACAAGTTGATTCCTCGCCCAAAGAGACAAAAATCACTTGACAAGTTCATGTAGGTAAACTATATTATGGTTAACCTACATGAACTTTTTATTTTGAGGTGAACTATGGATGAATATTTAGCTGCAAATGCAGTGCTTTCAATTTTCGCTAAAAATTATATGGAGCTGAAAAAGGGGTTGCCTATTCGCCCAAGTGAAATGGGCTTGCTTAATATTATTACCGAAACACAAGGTCCACACACACCCGTGATTCTCGCTGACCTGCTCAGTGTGTCGAAGCCCATGATAACCGCCCACATCACCTCTTTAAAGAGCAAGGGATATATAACAACAAAGCCATGCGCTGAGGATAAACGAGTCTATTATGTGCTGCCAACCGAAAAAGCTAAAGCTTTAGTTGAAAGCAGTAAAATTGATTTGAATAATCAGCTTCAGCGTTTGATAAATAGCATGGGACAAGATGAATTTGATAGTTTGGTTCGTCTTGCCGATGCCGCCAACAGTATTTTAGAAAATAAAGGAGAGTAAATTATGGATCTCAACGATAAAATTTGGAACCCATGGCACGGCTGTCATAAATGCTCAGAGGGATGCCAAAACTGCTATGCCTATTTTCTGGATAAGCGTTATGGCAGAGATACCAACGAGGTAGTCAGAAACAAATCCGATTTTAATTTGCCTGTTAAAAAGGACAGAGAGGGGAACTGGAAGCTCCCCGGTGGCTCTTTTGTTCGAGTATGTATGGCAAGCGACTTTTTCTTAGAGGAAGCCGACGCTTGGCGAGATGAGGCTTGGGATTTTATTCGTCGCCGCCCGGATGTGACCTTTTCTCTGCTGACAAAGCGTGCAGAGCGCATCAAGGATTGTCTGCCCTACGATTGGGGCGACGGCTGGGATAATGTGTCTTTTTCTGTTTCTTGTGAAAATCAGAAGCGTTTAGAGCAGCGTATGCCATTTCTCCTTGACCTGCCCGCAAAACACCGTTGGGTGAGCCTTAAGCCTTTTATAGGTGAAGTGGATATTGGGCCATATCTTGCAACAGGCAAAATCGAAACTGTTCTTGCCGGCGGTGAAAACTATTTAGGCTCTCGCCCTTTGCATTATGAGTGGGTTAAAAAAGTCCACGATGCCTGCGTAGAAAACAATGTTCAGCTTATTTTCGGTCAGACCGGCAATATATTTATAAAGGACGGCAAGGAATATAAAATTCGCAACCGAACAGATCAAATGGTGCAAGCGCTTAAAAGCGGACTGCACTATCCCCCGGTAGATATTCAAGCCGAGGTCGATGCTATCTTAGAACGCAAGGCTCTTATGAAGGCCGCTATGCAAGCAAAAAGAAAGCCTAAGAGTGAAGATAAGTTCCATTGCTAAATAAATAAAAACGGCTGATATATAATAGGGACAGGTGCTTTTGTGTTGTACAAAAGCACCTGTCCTCTTGTATATTCCTAAATTTAAAAGCAAATATATCGAGTTGCCCTAAGCTGACAATAGACCTTAAAGACAATTCTTGCTTTCAATTCAATTTACATTCACTTTTTCACCCATGTTGACGGTGAAAGAGTGATAATTAACGGGAAAATCTCAAGTCTGCCAAGCAGCATCGCCAATGACAGCACTACCTTTGAAAACGGCGAATACATAGCGTAGCTTGAAGCCGGACCTGCAATTCCTAAAGCAGGGCCTATATTGTTAAAGCAAGAAGCAACAACCGATATGTTAGACTCAAGATCAAAGTTTTCAAAGCCTAAAATGAAAACGAAAACGCAAAAGAAAAGTGCATATATTCCCAAATATGAGCCTAATGAGGTCATTGTAGCTTCATCGATTCTCTTGCCCTCAAAACGAATAACACTAACAGATCTCGGATGAAGAAGCTTTTGAAGCTCACGCTTAACCTTTTTCATTATTAAAACAACTCTCGACACCTTAAATCCACCTGCTGTTGAACCGGCACAACCGCCTATAA
>CAYWKY010000255.1:0-1972 GCA_964458915.1 uncultured Faecalibacterium sp. | reverse complement strand
TCATATTTTATTATAGCCATCATTTTGTATCGCCTCCCCAAAAAAGCTTAAATAAACATCATTAAGGTCTGCCTTGACTATCTGTGCATCATCACATGGCTTCGTGTGGGATATTAATCTAAGTCTAACCTCATTGTCGCCTTCCGACACTACATCTCCCACAACATAATTTTGTGTTATGGTACTAAGACTCTCTTTATTGCAGCTTAACTGCCAAACCTTGCCATCAATGCTGTCTGTCAGTTCCTTTATAGTGCCGTTTGCCACTATGCTGCCCTGCTTCATAATAAGGACTTTATCGGCTATATATGAAATATCGGACACTATGTGAGTGGCATAAAGGACAATTCTTTCTCTTGACATTTCCGTCATAAGAGTCCTAAAGCGTATTCTTTCTTTCGGGTCAAGACCCGCTGTCGGCTCGTCAAGGATAAGCACATATGGGTTATTAAGTAGTGCCTGCGCTATACCCAAGCGCTGTCTCATGCCACCTGAAAAAATCTTAATTTTCTTTTTTCTCACATCATATAAATCAACATATCTCAGCATTTCCTCGCAACGCTTTTTTCTATAGCTACCGTTTATTCCTTTTAAGGCGCAAAAGTACATTAAAAAGTCCTCTGCTGTAAAATCCTTATAGTAACCAAAATTTTGTGGCAGATAGCCGATTATGTTACGGTACTCTCCGCCAAGCTCGCTGATTTTATTTCCATTAAATCTTATTTCTCCCTTAGTCGGTCTTAACACGTCAGCAAGCATTCTCATAAATGTGGTTTTGCCGGAGCCATTAGCACCTAACAGGGCATAAACTCCCTCATTTAAGGTAAGGTTCAGATTATTTACCGCTGCTTTTTCACCGTAAACTTTAGTAATCTCTTTAATTTCAATTTTCATATTTTTTCACCAAGCTTTCATATTCAAAGTTTTTAACTGTCCAAAAAACAATTAAAGATAGTAAAGCGCATAAGCCTAACAGTAAATAAGGGAAGAAGCTAATTAAAAAAGTTGCTATAGTTTCAAATAAGACTTTGTTTAATGTAAAAACACTGAAAATTAACATAACAGCTACAAAAGAAAGAACCAAGGCTGATTTATATTTAAAAACAGCGCAAAGTGTCAGCACAGCACATGCCGATAAAACGAAACCTAATATAGATAAAATCACAACAGCTTTCACTGAGCTACCACCTAATAATAATGCTAAAGCGCTACCTAAAGTAACTGCTATAAGGTCACATACACCACACAGTAGGAGTTTTCCGGCGAAGACCGTTTTCGGCTTATAAAGGCAGGTGCTTTCAAGCTCAATAAAGCTTGGCTGAATGTTAAAATAGACTGCGCCTGCACTGCCTACAGCTAAAAAGGGCGACAAGGCACTAATACATATTATTTTCATGCCGTCCTGAGCTATAAAGGACACAATTAGTAAAAGCGCAATATAAGCTCCACATCCGACAAAAAACCAAACAGAAAGGGAATGAACGACACCCGATAAAAAGCCTAATATAGAAAATTTAGGCTCAGCTCTAACATTACTCCGGACAAGTTCACTTAGAGTTTTATCTTTTTCGCTTCTTTGCGCTTTTTCAACTTCATAAAGAGATAAAAATGAACTGAGTTTTTTGTCTTTTTTCATTTGCTTACACTCCTTTTAGCTTATCTGCCAGAGCTTTTTGTGCTCTGCGAAGCTTTGTTTTCACTGTGGAAACCGGAACCGCTGTCACAGCTGCAATTTGGGATATTTTCATATCATGGTAATATCTTAAAATTATTACATCCATTTGTGCCTTCGGCAATGACTCTATAGCCTGTTTTACCACAACCGCTTTTTCACTTTTTAAAACTGTTTCTTCTGTCACATTGATACTATCTTCTAATTCTTTGTCTTGTAAGGAAGTTTCTCTTTTAATTTTTCTGAAATAATCATTTGACAGGTTATACGCCACAGTAAAAATATAAGCTTTAAGCTTGT
>CAYWKY010000254.1:0-1996 GCA_964458915.1 uncultured Faecalibacterium sp. | reverse complement strand
ATATTATTCTTCTTTTTTATCTTTGGCTTCGTCAATAGTGTTTTCTTGACCTCTATAAACAACGAACTTGCTGTAGAGATACTCAAGAACAAAGTTTGCAGCCATTGTCAGAGCAAGAACTATGTATTCGTTAATACCTTTATCTGTTGCCATATCACCAAGCCAAGTTGACAGGGGAGTGAACACAAGGTAAAAGGCAAAAACCTTTGCCATAGCTATGGGAACATTTGCCGATGAACGGAAAGTAAAGCGACGGTTAAATGTGAAGTTCCACAATATGGACATAACCAATGCAATAAGATATGCGGGCCAATAGGATAGCTTAACTACCTCATTGAGAAGTGTGAACGCTGCTACTTCAATTACACCTGCTGAAACTGAAAACAGTGCAAATTTCACAGCTTGCAGTGCGTTGTTGTTTTTCATTTTTGTTTCCTCCTTTTTTTGCTTTGCAATTTGCAATATGATTATACTATGTTTTTTTACAAAAAGCAAGCATACAGTGAGCAGTTGACACAAATGTCTAAAAAGTGTATAATTTAAGAAAGTAACAGGAAGGAGAAATAAGTATGAAAAAGCAAATTAAATTGCTTTGTGCTTTACTTTGTGTCTTGCTTTGCACAAGTCTTCTTCTTTCCGCCTGCCTTGTTATGCACAACGGTACAGCAGGTCTCGAACATGATTGTATCGGAGACAATTGCCCTATTTGTCAGGGAATATTCCTGCAAAGAGAGCTTTTGAAATCAATAATGCTATGTTGCTTTTGTGGTGGTATAGTCTTTTTGTTATCTCAACTTTCGGGATTTGTGTCATTGGTTGCAGGTGTAAGAATAAGAAATTCCAGCCTTGTTGCTCGCAAAGTTAAGCTATCGGCTTAAATCTGCCTTTATCAAGCTATAAAAGTGTATCGGCACAGTTGTTGTGTCTTTTTTGGCGTGTTGTTTTACGCTGTTTACACTTATTAAAGCTTGATTTTTTTGCTTTTTATTCTAATTTAAAGTTAAGGAGATTTAAAATGATTAAGCTTACAGGCGTTTCAAAACAGTTTCCAAATGAAACTGCTATTGACTATAAAGATATTGAGTTTGAAGACGGAAAAAGCTATATGCTCTTAGGTGCTTCAGGCTGCGGTAAATCAACAATTCTAAATTTAATTGCCGGTATTCTGTCGCCGGAAAAGGGCAGCATTGAAATCGGCGGTATAGATATGACTAAAAAAAGTCAAAAAGAGAAGGATAAGTTTCGCATCGAAAAGATTGGATATATTTTCCAAGACTTTAAGCTTATTCCTGAAATGACAGTTATGGATAATATTGGTATATTAAAGCTTGAAAAGGTGGATATATCGGCAACAGACGAGATTCTTGCCTCTTTAGATATTCTTGATAAAAAGAACAAAAAGGTGAAAAATCTCTCCGGCGGCGAAAAGCAAAGGGTTGCAATAGCAAGAGCAATTGTTAAAAAGCCGGAGATAATTCTCGCTGATGAGCCGACAGGAAATCTTAACTTCTCCATTGGTGAAGCTGTAATAAAGCAATTAGTTGAAATCTCAAAAGGTAAAACCCTGATTGTTGTAACTCACGATGAAAGACTTGGAAAATATTTCGATTGCATTGTGGATATGAATAAGGTGACAGGGGGTAGACGAGATGTTTAAGTTTGCGTTTAAAAATATGGCAATCAAAAAAGCTAAAATTGTGCTTATAGTTATATCTATAGTTATCTCAGCTTGCGTTGGAATTTTAGCTTATAACATCGCTCAACAGGTCGATAACGGCTTTAAAACTACCGCCGCATATTACGATATGATAATCGGCCCCTCCGGCTCTTCAACTCAATTGGCAATGAACACTATGTTCTTTACAGAAAAGCCTTTGGGTACAATATCCTATGAATATGTTGAAGCGCTTGAAAAGGACACGAGAGTAAATAAGGTCGTACCCTTTACAATGGGTGACTCTTATAACTCAGCTAAAATTGTGGGTACTACTGCCGA
>CAYWKY010000253.1:0-2007 GCA_964458915.1 uncultured Faecalibacterium sp. | reverse complement strand
AACTTAAGGAAAAGGCGAAAAACGCCATAACCCTTGCCAAAACCTATTGGGAAACCCCTGCTAAGGGTAATTACATACCTTACAAAGAGGTGGCAAGTCTCAGTGGCGCAGGCTTTGGCTATTATTGGGTAGTGCTTCTTGCGAGTGCGATAGGTCTTGATGCGTCAAACTTTATTGTGGGTGCAAGTATAGGCATTGAGCCCATGGATTTACAGATAATGTCAATTGTGGCTAACTTAGTGGGTATACCTCTTGGAATATTCAGAAGCTGGTATTATGACAACCACCATTTAAAGGGCGGAAAATTTCTGCCGTTTTTGAGAAGAACCGCAATGCCAATGGCTGTTATTTCTTTAGTGTTTGTTTGGCTTCCCTATGAAAATTGGGATTATATAACAAAGGCAGTTGTTGTTGAAATTATGTTCCTGCTGCTGAATGTGTTCTTATGCTTTTATAATGAAAGCTACACTTATTTTCAGCAGATTATCAGCCCTAACGCTCAGGAAAGAGCAAATGTGCTCAGTATATCTCAGATAATATATTCCTTTGCTCCCTCAGTGACAAATTTAGTTATTCCGCTGCTTGCCGGTATGACATGGGGTCTTAACAACATTTGGACATATAGAGTTATCTATCCATTTTTTGTTATAATCGGTTTGATACTTAACACAATATTCTTCCGCAAGGTTAAGGAAAGACTTGTTCTGCCTAAGAAACCGCCTGAGCCAATAAGAATTATTGACGCAGTAAGAGAGGTAGCTAAAAACAAATACTACTGGATAATTCAGTCTGCCGCTTGGATAGGCTTCCTTGAGGTTGGGTACGGGGTAGTGCTCAGCTGGTCTTTCGTTTATGGCTATGGCGGAAAATATGAGTCCTATTTAGGTCTTGCCAACACAGTTGTGGGCAACGCTGCATTATGGTCAATGATAATCGCACCCTTTGCAATTAAATTTATGGGCAAGAGAAATCTTCTCATAGCTGCCAACTCTTTTAATGTGATGGTACTCATAATTCTTTATTTCACCTTTGACAACCTTATAGTTATATGCGTTTTATGGTTCTTAAACAACTTCGTTAACACCTTCTGGAATATAGTTCAGCATAATATTCAATCTGATATGCGTGACTATCATCAATGGAAAACCGGCGTTAGAGTTGACGGACTGTTTGGCCCTTTAGGCATGATAGGTACTGTTTTAGGCTTCTTCACAGGTATGTTCTATCCTGCGATTTATGAGAAAATGGGTATTGGTTCAGACTACAGTGTGCTTTATGACGACACAATAAGAAACAACCTTTTCCATGTTATAATTATCTGCTCTGCCGTTGGTGCCTTTTTAAACCTTGTGCCGTTTTTCTTCTATGATTTGACAGAGAATAAACATAAGGCATATGTTGATGTGCTGAAAATTCGAGCTATGTTTGAAAACTACGGCTTAGGGGTACTCGACGACGAACAGCTTAAAGACACTATGGAAATTATTCATAGGGCAAAAGAGCTGGAAAATAAAGAAAAGCTCAAGTACGACAAAACGGCTTTAGCTCAGGCGAAAAAGCTGCCTAAATCAAGCGAACAGGAAAAAGAAATCCGCCGCGAAAAAATTAAACAGGCAAAAGCAGAGCTTAGAGCAATTAAAGAAACCAATCTTGCCATTGACAGAAACCCAATCGTTATGGAGGATTTGAATAAATATAACGGTGATGCGGCAATGCAAAACCTTGCTTTGGCAAAAAAGACTATGGCACAGAGTAAGGTTTGCGCTTATGTTAATGTTAAGCAGGAGCTTGAAAAGGCAAAGGCAATGCCTAAAAAAACACAGGCTGATCAGCTGATAAGAGATTATGCTATAAAGCTTGCACGAGCTAAAAAGGAATCTGTTTCCCTGATTAATAAGTACGGTGAGGCCTACCTTGAAGCTCCCGATGCAAAGGAAAAAGAGGAAATTATATCAAGAGAGACTCCCTCTTTTGCCGACACCTTGAAGCAAAGACGAGAGCTTAAGC
>CAYWKY010000252.1:0-2013 GCA_964458915.1 uncultured Faecalibacterium sp. | reverse complement strand
TTAATATTATTATTTTATATTAAATGCTTAGATCGACTATAAAAAACTGAAGACTTAGGCAAATTATAATTATTTTATTTTCAATTTGTTGTGAAATTGTAACCATATTATGTAAAACATTGCCAAAAAGCTATAACATTTTAAAAATCATTTGTTTCTATTGACAAAGCAGGTGATTTTTAATAAAATGTAAACAAGGAGAAAATAATTTGTGATAAAGGAGAAAGCTTATGAAGAAAACTAAAAAAATAATTTGTCTATTGTTGAGTCTTATTTTAATTCTCGGACTTTTACTTGTGCCGGCTAATGCACAAGGCAAAACAGTAAGAAACATAGATAAAAGTAAATTTAAAACGGATTACCCCTATATTTTTGTTCACGGAATGGGTGGCTGGGCACCGACAAACAGCTTTTATAAGTTGTCACCTTATTGGGGCGGCGGCTTGTCCCTTTCAGACACAGATCTCATTTCAATTTTAAATGAGCAGGGTGTTAAAGCTTATGCCCCTGCAGTAGGCCCTTTAAGCAGCGCTTGGGATAGAGCCTGCGAGCTTTATGCGCAGCTGGTGGGTGGCACTGTTGACTATGGGGAAGCACACTCAAAGGCTCACGGTCACGACAGGTACGGCTTCACATATGAGCCGATAATGGGCGAGAGCTGGAATTTGTCAGACAAGCTGAATCTTGTGGGTCACTCCTTCGGTGGCGCAACGGTCAGACTATTCACTTCACTTTTAGCTTATGGCAGCGAAGATGAGGTGTCGGCTACAGGTAAAGACACAAGTGAACTTTTTAAGGGCGGTCACGACGGTGCAATACATTCCTGCATTACTCTTTCTGCACCGCATAACGGTACTCAGGTAGCTAATATGCTCTATGATATTACAGGCCCTTTATATGTTGTAGTGATGCTTTATAACATTATCGGTGCAACTTTGGGCAACGACTTTTTGGTCTTTTCGCTGCAAATGGGTCACTTTGGCTTGACACCCAAGCAGGGCGAAAAAAGAACTAACTTTAATATCCATAAGGTGCAAAATTATTATAATTCTGAGGACACCTGTTATTATGATATGACCTTTAGGGGAGCTAAGGAGCTTAACAGCACTATAAAGCTTGCGAAAAACACCTATTACTACTCATATTCCACTATTGCCACAGAAAGCGGAAAAAACGGAAAACAGCAAATAGTGGACACGGTAACACCTATATTCTATATATCCTCGGCTATGATGACTATGGCAGAAGGCAAAACCTATGACGATGTTAAAATTGAGGGTGAATGGGCGGTACACGACGGCATAGTACCCTTAAAGTCGGCTAAATATCCGCTTTGCGATGAGCAAACAGCTCTCAATTATGAAGCAACACTGGATGAGGGCAAAACAATCGAAAGCGGAAGATGGTACTACATGAATCCGCTGGTTGGAACAGACCATTTCGATTTCTGCGGCACTGAGGACTATCCCACATCGTTTGAGGACTTTTATTTCTCCATGATAGAAAAGGCTAATATGAGATAAAAATTTATCGGTCACGCTAAAAAGTGTGGCCGATTTTCTGTAGTTTTAAGTTTTCTTAATGAACTCTTTGCTGCAATGAGGACAGCTTATTTTGATTTTGCCTCTGCCCTTTGGTACTCTAAGAGTGTTGTGACATTGGGGGCAGCGGTAATATTTATGGTCTTTATCCTGAAACTGCTTATATTTTTTGGTGATAAACATTCGCCACGGTGCGCTGATTTTAAGAAATTTCAGGTTTTCCTGTTGTCTTTTTTCAATATTTTTTGATAACATTCTTATCAGTGCTACAATGTAGGGTATAAGCCCGATATATCTTATAAACGGATTGCGGAAAAAGGACAAAAACAGTGTCAATATACAGCCGAAAATTATTAAGGCAAGGTTTAGCTGGTCGTTGCCGTATCTACCGATGAAAAAGCGTCTGATTTTATCTAACATAATTGATACCCTTTCTTTAAATAAAAATATAAAATTAATTTACCTTTAATAC
>CAYWKY010000251.1:0-2034 GCA_964458915.1 uncultured Faecalibacterium sp. | reverse complement strand
GCAAATTTATACTTCTTCTATTGCGTATATTCGTATATTATGGTAAAATAGTTATAGGATTATTTTCTATTTGGAGGACTAATATTATGCGGCTAATGATTGGTAAATCAAAAACTCATACTACATATCATGTGATTCGAGATGTCAAGCGGAATGGCAAACGCAGTACAGAAATCGTAGAAAATCTTGGAAACGAAGCCATGATTCAAGAAAAGTACGGTGTCACTGACGCTGAAGCATGGGCTCGAGCTTATATAGATACGTTGAATCAAGATGAATCTAACAAAAACCATAAGGTTCTAATTCCTTTTGCTACTGACACTCGTATCCCAGTCGGAAAACAATTTTCTTTTAATGCCGGCTACCTTTTCCTGCAAAAGATATACTATCAGCTTGGACTTCCAAGCATCTGCAGAAAAGTAACAAAGAATCATTCTTTTGACTATGACCTGAATTCCATCCTCTCAAGATTGGTGTATGGAAGAATCCTTTATCCATCTTCCAAACTCTCTTGCATGGAACAGTCTAAAAATCTGATTGAGCAGCCAAACTTTGAATTGCACCACATCTATCGCGCTCTCAGTGTTCTTGCAGAAGATTCTGATTACGTACAGGCACAACTGTACAAAAACTCAAAAAAAGTATTAAAACGCAGCACAGGCGTGCTATACTATGACTGCACCAATTACTTCTTTGAAATCGAGCAAGAAGCAGGGCTCAAGCAATACGGTCCAAGTAAGGAACATCGTCCAAACCCAATCGTACAGATGGGCTTGTTCATGGATAAATCCGGTGTTCCACTTGCATTCTGCATCAATAAAGGAAACCAAAACGAACAACTGTCACTCAAACCTTTGGAACAACAGATCCTGCGTGACTTTGAACTCTCGAAGTTCATTGTCTGTACAGACGCTGGTCTTTCATCAGAGGCAAACAGAAAGTTTAACAACTATGGAGAGCGCAGCTTTATTACTACACAATCTATCAAGAAACTAAAAGATGAAACAAAAGCATGGGTTCTTGACCCTACCGGCTGGTCTTTAGAAGGAAGTGATGGAACATTCGATATTTCTAAACTGGAGGATACTCCGGAAAACAGAAAGAAACTCTTTTATAAACAAAAATGGATTGAAAGTTGGGATGAAGAAAGAGATATCGCATTCGACCAAAACCTTATTGTAACTTTCTCTTTGAAATACAAACTGTACCAACAGACCATAAGAAACCATCAGGTGGAACGAGCAATCAAAGCAATGCAAAAACCATCGTCTCTGGATAAGCATTCTCAGACGGATGCGAAGCGTTTCATAACAAAGACAAATGTAACAAACGATGGCGAAATAGCTGAAAACAAAGTATATCAGTTGAACACAGAAGCAATTCAGGAAGAAGCAAAGTATGACGGCTTCTATGCCGTATGCACCAACCTTGACGATGATCCTTGGGATATAGCAAAGATAAATCATGACAGATGGCAAATCGAAGAATCCTTCCGAATCATGAAATCAGAATTCAGCGCAAGACCTGTATACTTACAGCGTGATGACCGTATAGAAGCTCACTTCCTAACATGCTTCATTGCACTACTGATATACAGAATCTTAGAAAAGCAATTAGGTGAAAAATATACTTGTGAAGAAATCATAGAAACACTAAAAAATATGAACATGACATCTGTTGGTAACGAAGGTTACATTCCTGCATATACACGCACCGAGATAACGGATGAATTACACAAAAACGCCGGATTCCACACAGACTATGAACTAACCACACAAAAAGCAATGGCAGGAATCATCAGAAGAACAAAAGGTCTTTAGAAAAGGGGCCGTTTGCCGGACACCCTACTATCATATCCGCCTGAGATAAAGCACCCAAGCGGATATGATATAGTGTGACATTTCATGTCTCACATAAAAATTTACGCAGATTTAAATACATTACGATTTTCACGTAAAAAAATGAATGGCCCTAATCCCTTGAATTTGCTGGGATGAGAGCCATTTTTCGCTTCATTTACTGTCAAAGACAGGA
>CAYWKY010000250.1:0-2040 GCA_964458915.1 uncultured Faecalibacterium sp. | reverse complement strand
ATAAAGCACATCAAGCTCCGGAAGTACACTTTCAAGTTCCGTTGTCTGCTTATATTCAACACCGTTTTTTCTAAGCACATCATGCTTAATATATGATGGTACTTTAAGCTCGTTGGGAGAAATGAGCACTACCTTTATATTCTCATAGCGTGAAAGTGCCTGAAGAAGGGAATGTACAGTTCTGCCAAACTTTAAGTCGCCACAAAAGCCTATGGTAAAATTACTGAGCTTGCCCATTTTTCTTCTGATTGTGAGAAGGTCAGTGAGTGTCTGTGTCGGGTGATTATGTCCACCGTCACCGGCGTTTATTATCGGTACGCCGGAGTGCATGGAAGCCACAAGTGGTGCGCCCTCCTTTGGGTGACGCATAGCAATAATATCCGCATAGCAGCTAACTGTCCTTGTGGTGTCAGCAACACTCTCGCCTTTAGCGGCTGATGATGAGTTTGCCTCAGAGAAGCCAAGAACATTGCCGCCAAGCTCATACATAGCAGCTTCAAAGCTGAGTCTTGTTCTTGTTGACGGCTCAAAGAAAAGAGTCGCTAATTTTTTGCCGTGACAAACCTCTGAGTATTTTTTCGGATTTGCGATAATATCATCGGCAACATCGAGCAATTTATCAATTTCTTGAGTCGTCAGGTCGAGAATATTGATAAGACTTCTCATGCGTTGCCTCCTATCCAGCTTTCGTCTGAGGGGTTAGCTCTGAATTTCAAAAGACGAGCAATATCGTCCTTTTCGATGTAGCCTTCCTCAGCTGCAACTTCTGCAACAGCGTCAAGATTTGAAAGTGAGTGGTTTATAATATTAGCCTCAGCCATTCTGTCAATGCCTTTTTTCATGCCATAGGTGAAGATTGAAGCGATACCAAGTACCTCAGCGCCTGCTTCTCTTAAAACCTCAACAACTTCGAGTACACTGCCGCCGGTTGAGATAAGATCCTCAACAACAACTACCTTCTGACCTTTTTCCAGCTTGCCCTCAATTTGATTTCCTCTGCCGTGATCCTTATGACCACTTCTTACATAGCCCATGGGGAGACCTAAAATGTGACCGACAATAGCTGCATGAGCGATACCGGCAGTTGAGGTACCCATAATAACTTCGCAGTCGGGATAATACTTAAGAATTGTTTTTGCAAGGCCTGTCTCCACATCATTTCTAACCTGAGGTGAAGTGAGTGTAAGTCTGTTGTCACAGTAAATGGGGCTTTTTATTCCGCTTGCCCATGTGAAAGGCTGCTGGGGACGAAGAAAAACAGCTCCGATTGAAAGTAAGTCTTTTGCGATAATTTTTTCCATTATATATCAATCCTTTCGGTTTTATTTACATTTTTACATTAGCCGACAAACTCAGCTAAACATCTTTCATAAGCGGCAACCGGGTCAGCAGCGGCAGTAATAGGTCTTCCCACAACAATGTAGTCTGAACCGATTTCCTTAGCCTGAGCAGGAGTCATAACTCTCTTTTGGTCACCTATATCGCCATCAGCGAAACGTACACCGGGAGTAACAGTCAAAAATTTATCTCCGCAAGTCTCATGAACCTTACCTGCTTCAAGAGGTGAGCAAACAACACCGTCAAGACCTGCGTCGGCAGCATTCTTTGCGTAGTGCATAACAACTTTATCAATAGGCTCGTTAATGAGAAGATCCTTTTCCATGCTCTCTTGGTCGGTTGAGGTGAGCTGTGTTACAGCAATAAGAAGCGGTCTTGTTCCGTCTTCTCTTGTCAGACCCTCAAGAGCAGCTGTCATCATACGCTTTGTGCCGGCAGCATGAAGATTGCAAAGGTCAACATCAAGCCTTGAAAGAACACTCATTGACTTTTTAACAGTGTTGGGAATGTCGTGAAGCTTAAGGTCAAGGAATATCTTATGACCTCTTTTCTTTATTTCTCTTACAATCTCAGGGCCTTCAGCATAGAAAAGCTCCATACCTATTTTAACGAAAGGCTTTTTGCCCTCAAACTTGTCGAGAAAGGCAAAAACCTCCTCTTTACTGCTGAAATCGCAAGCAACAATTACATCTCTACCCATTA
>CAYWKY010000249.1:0-2074 GCA_964458915.1 uncultured Faecalibacterium sp. | reverse complement strand
ATATAATAGCACATACCGTCAATGACCTCACCTAAGTTGTGAGGCGGAATGTTTGTTGCCATACCAACAGCGATACCTGTTGAGCCGTTAACGAGAATATTTGGGAATCTCGACGGTAAAACTGTCGGCTCTTTAAGACGGTCGTCATAGTTAGGCGCAAAATCTACGGTATCCTTATCAATATCCGTGAGCATTTCCATTGCAACCTTGCTCATTTTACTTTCAGTGTAACGATAAGCAGCGGCAGGGTCGCCGTCAACTGAACCGAAGTTACCGTGACCGTCAACTAAAACATATCTTGTTGAGAATTTCTGTGCCAGACGAACCATAGCGTCATAAACACTGGAGTCACCGTGAGGATGATAAGAACCAAGCACACTACCAACAGTGTCGGCGCATTTACGGTAGGCCTTTTCAGGGTAAAGTCCGTTTTCGTGCATAGTGTAAAGAATACGGCGATGAACAGGCTTCAAGCCGTCTCTGACATCGGGCAATGCACGAGATGTGATAACAGACATTGAGTAGTCAAGGAATGACTTTCTCATTTCTCTGTTTAAATCAACATCAATAATTGTTTGATTTTCATAATTTAAATTTTCCATATTATCACCATTTATTTATCATTAGGGTATATGTCAATTGTATATCTGAAAGAAAAAATATTTGTTTGAAAAAAGATTGTCTATAAGGTTTTTAATCATGGTGTACTCCTGCTCGCCAACAGCTCTTTTCGGAATAATCACCATAGTGTTGTCTTTAAACATGAAATAGAAGTTTTTTTCGCTTTCTAAAACTCTGCCCACCTTGTCAAAGCCATAGTGAACCTGAGTTTGGCTTTTATATTTGTCACATGGCAAAAGATAAGTAACAATGTGGTCATCATAAAATTCCACAGTAGTTTCTCTGTCAAAAACAAAGGAACGGTTTCTTCTGATTGAAAATTCATTACAGCTTATAATAGGCAGCAAAAACGAAAGCAAAGCCATAACAGCGACTATAATAGCTGTGCTGAAATCAAGAAAAGCACAAAGTACAACAGGAATAAGATATAAAAATGACTTTTTCAATTTCATTTTTAAAAGTTCATTTATATAAATACTGTCATATTCCCTATAGTCCTGAGTTGTAAGAGAATAAGAAAGAGTAAAATATTTCATTAGCTTTTACCTCCCTTTCCAATTTGGCTCATCTTTTCTTTAAAGATTCGGCAAAATTCACTGTAGTCACCTTTGCCGACACAAGATGAATAAATTGAGGTCGGTACCATGCCTGCGTCAAAAATAAGAGTTAAAATTCCGTTTTTCTCTTCAAAATATAAAATATCCTCGTAATAAAACTCAGATTTAATATAAGGCGAAGTTAAAACTATTTTATCCTCATAAAGCACAGCCTGCTTTTGTTCCTTATTCATTCTCGTTTTCGCAATTTCCTTAACATAAACCAATTTGTTGGTAAAGTAAGTGAGAAAAACGAAAACAGCTGACATTATAACTGAGATGTAAAGATAAAATAACATTTCATCTTTATTTACAAAGGACAAAACACCGCAAACGGCAAAAATAATCGCCGCAAAAATAGCCGATATTTTTACAATAGAACCGATTTTAAGTATCCCGAACTTTTTTTGCCAAATGTTGCATGACTGCTCTAAGGCAAAAAGGTTATCTTTATAAACAATTCCGTAAGGTGTCATATTTTTTCTTCCTTAAATATCAAGATTCTGAACATACTTAGCGTTCTTTTCTATAAACTCACGGCGAGGCTCAACCTTGTCACCCATAAGAATAGAGAAAGTCTCATCTGCCGCAATAGCGTCCTCTAAGGTTACACGAAGCATAATTCTGTTTTCCGGGTTCATAGTGGTTTCCCAAAGCTGTTCCGGGTCCATCTCACCAAGACCTTTATAACGCTGAATGTCTGCGCCGGGCATTTCCTGCATAATTCTGTCTCTTTCCTCGTCGGAATAAGCATATTCGTGCTTTTTACCCTTTGACAGCTTATAAAGAGGTGGCTGAGCGATATAAACAAAGCCGTTATCTATAAGCGGTCTCATATATCTGAAGAAGAATGTGAG
>CAYWKY010000248.1:0-2087 GCA_964458915.1 uncultured Faecalibacterium sp. | reverse complement strand
GGACGCGTTGACAGATTCAACAAGCGTTTCAATCTTGCAAAGAACAAATAAGTTTTTGAAAAAAGTAGACGGCGCAAAAAATGTGCCGTCTTATTTTCATGTTTAAAGAGGTGTGGCAGGTGTTAAGTTACAAAACAATTAAAAATGAGAGTAATGACGAGTTTATAGAGAAAAAATCACGATTTATCGGCTATGCAAAACCGGTAAAGACTCAAGATGAGGCTTTAGAGTTTATCTCTGAAATTAAGTCAAAGCATTGGGATGCCACCCATAATGTTTATGCCTATGTGCTTCGTGAAGGCGGTGTTCGCCGCTTTAGCGATGACGGTGAGCCGCAAGGTACAGCGGGAATACCTTCTCTTGATGTACTGCTAAAGGAAAATGTGACTGACTGCTGTGTTGTTGTAACACGATACTTCGGCGGTATAATGCTGGGGGCAGGAGGTCTTGTCAGAGCCTATTCTCATGGGGCAAAAATTGCCATTGATGCAGCGGGCATAATAACAATGTCACTGTGCAAAATTGTCAAAGTGAAAACCGATTACAATTTTTACGGCAGATTGTTACCTCTTATTTGTGAAGAGGGGGGGATTATTGAGGACACAGTGTTTACAGACATTGTTGAGGTGATTTTTAGAATACCTCAAGATAAATTGGCTCATTTTGACAGCAGACTGACTGATGCTTCCTGCGGCAAGTTTTACGGTGAGGTTATAGACGAAAAATATTGCGAAATATAAAAAAATCCTTTTAGGGGGAAAAAAGCATTTTTTGCGTATATATTTACAGAAGCCTTAAAACAACACGACCGTGGGGGTGAAGTAATGTCCGAAATACGACTTCGTACATTAGAAAATGAGAGAAAGACAATTAGCGAATATGGTTTTCTTTGCGAAAACACAAGAGGAAGGCTTGTTCCTGAGCCGGAATGTAGTGTCAGAACAGCTTTTCAGCGAGACAGAGACAGAATAATTCACTGCAGCGCTTTCAGACGGTTGAAGCATAAGACTCAAGTTTTTCTTTCTCCGGATTCCGACCATTACAGAACGAGACTTACTCATACCTTAGAGGTGTCACAAATAGCAAGAACAATCGCTATGGGTCTGTGTGTCAACGAAAATCTTACTGAGGCTATTGCCTTAGGTCATGATTTAGGACATACGCCTTTCGGTCACGCCGGCGAGAGAGCTTTACATGAGGTTTTCCCCGATGGCTTTAAGCATTATCAGCAAAGCCTAAGAGTTGTGGATTTACTTGAAGATAAGGGCAAGGGGCTTAATCTTACATATGAAGTCAGAAATGGAATCCTTTGCCACACAAGAGGCGAGGAGGCCTGCACTCTTGAGGGCAGAATAGTGAAGCTTGCCGATAAAATAGCTTATATTAATCATGATATTGACGACGCAATAAGAGGCGGTGTTATAAGCGAGGGAAATATTCCAATTGAGGCAAGGAGATATTTAGGCGAAACAAAAAGCCAAAGAATAAATACACTTGTAAAGTCAGCCATAGATAACACAAGAGATGAAATTTATCTCGACAGCGATGTGCAAAGTGCTTTTGACATACTTCATGATTTTATGTTTGAGCGTGTTTACACAAACCCTGTGTGCAAGGGTGAAGAGAGTAAGGCGATTGACCTTATTCAAAGGCTTTATGAGTTCTTTTCTACCCACCCGGACGAGCTACCAAACGAGTATATCGCAATTGCATGGAAGGATGGCGCAGAGCGTGCAGCGGTGGACTATATAGCGGGTATGACAGATGGCTACGCTTTAAAGGTTTATAGCGACTACTTCATTCCAAGCGGTTGGAACGGCTGATAAATAAAAACTTATATATTATTGTTAAAGAAAAGGCGGTGAAATTATGGCAGGTAAATTTTCAGATGAGTTTTTGTCTGAGCTTAGAATGAGATGCGACATAGAGCAGACTATATCTATGTATACACCCCTTAAAAGGCGAGGAAAAAATCTTGTTGGACTTTGCCCTTTCCATAATGAAAAAACACCGTCGTTCACTGTCTATCCCGATTCACAAAGCTTTTATTGCTTCGGCTGCGGCGCAGGCGGCGAGGTTATAAGCTT
>CAYWKY010000247.1:0-2092 GCA_964458915.1 uncultured Faecalibacterium sp. | reverse complement strand
TTGACAGAGACTTAACACATGAGCTTGTTTCAATTTGCAAAGAGAAAGACATTCCCTATCAGCATGATGTTATGGGTGGCAGAACAGGTACTAATGCGGATTCGATAAATATTGCCGGTTGCGGAGTTAAGACAGCTCTTTTGTCTGTACCTCTTCGCTATATGCATACCGGAAATGAAATAATATCAGTTAGTGATGTAGAATGTACCGCAAAAATCATTGCAGAATATCTTCTTAAAAAGGAGGCTGAGTGTAATGCTTGAAACACTTAAAGAATTATGCCTTTTAAACGGAATTTCAGGTGACGAAAAAAATGTCAGAGATTATATAATCAGCCGAATTGAAGGCAAATGTGAATATAAAATTGACCCAATGGGTAATCTTTTAGCTTTTAAAAAGGGTAAAAGTACACCTAAAAACAAGGTTATGATTTCAGCGCATATGGATGAAGTCGGTTTTATTGTGACTTATATTTGTGACAACGGCTGTCTTAAATTCACTAATGTGGGCGGTGTTGACCCAAAGGTTGCTGTTGGCAGAGCCGTTAAGGTTGGTGACACAGTTGGTGTAATCGGCAACAAGGCGCTTCATCTCACACAAGGTGACGAAGAAAAAACTGTGCCAAAGTTCGACAAATTATATATAGACATTGGCGCAAAAAATATAGAGGAAGCTGAAAAACACGTTTCACTTGGCGAGCCTGTTTATTTTGTGTCAGATTTTGTGTCCTTCGGTCAGGATAAAATTAAGGCTAAGGCTATTGATGACCGTTTCGGCTGTGCAATTATGTTAAAGCTCATTGAAAGTGAGCTTGAATTTGATTGCAATTTTGCTTTTCTCGTTCAAGAGGAAGTTGGCTGTAGAGGTGCTGCAGCTGCTGTGTTTAGTATAAGACCTGATTATGCAATTGTTCTTGAGTCAACAACAGCTTCCGATATATCCGGTGTCAGCGAAGAGAATGCTGTCTGTGTTCAGGGCAAGGGTGCTGTAGTTTCCTTTATGGACAGATCTACAATTTATAACAGAGACCTGTTTAAGGGAGCTTTCGCCTTAGCTAAGAAGAAAGGTATTCCGGTACAAACAAAAACAACTGTAGCCGGTGGCAATGATGCCGGTGCAATTCACAAAGCCTGTGAGGGTGTTTACACTACAGCTGTGTCGCTGCCCTGTAGATATATTCATTCCGGTACTTCTGTAGGTGATACAAAGGATATGACCGCTTGCTTCGATCTTGCCAAGGCACTTTACGAGGAATACGCTAATGCTTAAGGTGGCAAATGACGGAGACCTTGAGGCTATTCTCGACTTTTGTGACAACGATTTAATAGGCACGAGAATAGCTTGCTACTGCCTTTGCTACGGCTTTGAAAGAGATTTTTTTACTCTGTGGGTAAGCTCGGATCAGGGTATGATTAAAGCTGTTGTAGCTAAGTTTTATGACAGCGTTACTGTTAAAGCTGAAAAAGATTGCGACTTCGACGAAATCGGTCAGTTTATATCCATGGTCGGCTATAGTGAAATTATGTGCAGCGAGCAGTGCTGCAGGCTTTTTAGTTTCAGTGATTTTGAAACTAAAAAGGCTTATGTTTTCCGTGGAAATGTTGGGGAGTACACTAGCGAAAGCTTGGGTGAAGAATATTATAAACAGCTATATCGCCTTATAAGTGAAGCTATTCCCGGCTCATTTTCAAAAAATAATGAAGCCTATCTTTCATGGCTGTCGGACTTTTCTTTTAGAAAAAGGCGTGGACTTGCGAGATGTAAGGGCTTGACTCAAAACGGTGAACTGCTTTCCTGCGTTATGACAAGCAGCGAAACCGACAGTGCAGCTATTCTAAGCGGTGTCGCTTGCAAAAGCACGTCAAGGAAAACCGGAATGGGAAAAGCTACAGTTCTATCGGCTGTAAATGAGCTTATGAGAGAAAATAAGGTGAGCTATGTCATAGCCTTGAATGAAGCCGCCCAGGGGTTTTATGAGCATATAGGCTTTAACGAAATATACAATATTTGCTTAATAAAAGATAAAACAGAAAGGTAAAATAATAGTGTTCAGTTTTGATAAAAGAGTTGAGGAGCTTTCAGTTAAAGCTCT
>CAYWKY010000246.1:0-2092 GCA_964458915.1 uncultured Faecalibacterium sp. | reverse complement strand
GGTGCGGGTGTCCCGCCCACAATTGCTAATTGCACATTGCTAATTGCTAATTTTTTATCGAGTTGCCGTAAGGCAATATATCGACAGAGACATTGCATAAAACAAGCCATAGGGGACAGGTACTTTTGTGCC
Organism: uncultured Faecalibacterium sp.; assembly: GCA_964458915.1. Lineage (GTDB taxonomy): Bacteria > Bacillota > Clostridia > Oscillospirales > Acutalibacteraceae > UBA6857. The sequence goes on along the minus strand of CAYWKY010000246.1, from coordinate 1,960 downwards.
CAACAACACAAAAGTACCTGTCCCCTATTACCTGTCACCAATTTTGGTAATATATCATTCTTCTATGCTTTTGCCTGCAAAAGCGTTAAGCTCAAGTCCTGCTATATTTCCGCTTAAATATTCATAATATCCCTGAGAACCAACCATAACCGCATTGTCTCCGCAAAGAGAAAGCTCAGGCAAATAAAGTGTCCAGCCGTGTTTTCGGCAGAGTACCTCAACCTCAGACCTTAAAACGCTGTTTGCAGAAACACCACCGGCAAGAACAAGTGTTTTATATCCTGTGTCGAGCATAGCTTTTTCAGTGTTTTTAACAAGGCAGTTAGCAACAGCTTTCATAAATGATGCGCCTAAATCAGCTTTGTTTATTTCCTCACCCTTTTGTGAAGCGTTGTGAATCGTGTTTATTACACTGGTTTTAAGACCGGAAAAACTAAAATCATAGGGACAACCCTCAACCTTTGGCGTAGGAAACTTGAAAGCTGTGCTGTCGCCGTCCTTGGCAAGTCTATCCATATTAAGTCCACCGGGATAGGGAATTCCCATAGTTCTTGCGGCTTTATCAAGAGCTTCACCTGCGGCATCGTCTCTCGTTCTGCCAATAACCTTAAAATCGGTGTAGTCTTTAACCTCCACCATCATTGTGTTGCCACCGCTGACAACAAGACAGAAAAAAGGTGGCTTTAAGTTTTGATGTGTTATATAGTTAGCGGCAATATGTGAGCGAAGGTGATGTACCGGCACAAGGGGTAAGTTTTTTGCGTAAGCTAATCCCTTTGCGTAATTCACACCGACAAGAAGCGCCCCAATAAGACCCGGTGCATAGGTTACTGCAACGGCATCAATGTCGTCTAAGGTACAATGTGCATCTTCCAAAGCCTTCTCAACCACACCGCTTATAGCCTCAGCATGACGGCGTGAAGCTATTTCAGGCACAACACCGCCATAAATTTTATGCTCAGCTACCTGAGATGCCACTACATTTGAAAACACTTTTCTTCCATCTTCAACTACGCTTGCCGCAGTTTCGTCACAAGATGACTCTATAGCTAAAATTTTCATTTTTATCATTCCTCACTGAAAGTTTTTGTCATAATAAATGCGTTTTCCTCAGGATTTCTATAAAAGTTTTTCCTTTCGCCCTGAGTTATATATCCATGTTTTTTATAAAGTTCTATTGCCGGAAGATTGCTCACTCTGACTTCGAGGGATATAAAAGCGCAATCCTCTGATTTAGCAATATCCTGTGCATAGGATAAAAGTCTGTCGGCAATACCTTTTCGTCTAAACTCACTTTTAACGGCAATGTTGGCAATATAACATTCATCTAACACTATATGCATACCTATATAGCCAGCAAAGAAGCCTAATATTTTCGCCGTAAAAAACCTTGCGCTGTCGTTAGAAAGCTCACTTCTGACTGCATCCTCGCTCCACGGCTCACTAAAGCATTCTTTTTCCGTTTGAGCCACAAAGGCAACATCCGTTTCATTCATAGGTTCTATTTTGATTTTCAACATATCATCGAGCGCTGTGTTAATTTCGTTGCGACAATGTCGGTACGCGTCAAGGTCTTGTCCGTATGGGTCGGCTATACCGCCGCCAAGGACACAAATCTTTTCTTTCGCCACGACACTTTCTAAAGCTGTTGCGTGACTTTGTGTCATAACCACAAACAAGTCTGTTTCATCTATTAGATATGATGTTAAGGCTCTCGCACGATGAGAGGATATATCAATTCCTATTTCCCTCATGGCCTCAACTGAATTTTCACTTGCGCTGTCGCCGGGGTAAGCGGCAAGTCCACAGCTGGAAACTGACACAGGCAAATTTAAGCTTTCGCATTTTCTTTTCATAAGTGCCTCAGCCATAGGACTTCGGCAGGTGTTACCCGTACAAAGGAATAAAATATTCATTTTCATTTTCCTATTCTTTAATCTTAACCTATATATAGTAAATC
>CAYWKY010000245.1:0-2135 GCA_964458915.1 uncultured Faecalibacterium sp. | reverse complement strand
AAACGGGTACACCAATCCCCACACGTGCGTTATCGGCAAAGATTATATCACAGTGTGGGGATTAAGTCAATAGTTTTATTTCATTTTTTTGAGTTTTGTGTTTTTAGGCTTTTGTTACTTAACTCAAATATTAACAAGTGTCATTAAGTAATCTGCTGCCTGTCCTCTTGTCACATTACTTGTTATTGCGAAATTGCTATCGGAAATAATTGACATAGCAAGAGCAACAGTCTTAAAGAAACCGCTAAAGCCTTTACTGCTTGCAAAGCCAAAAATAGTAAATGCCAAACTAATAACGCTAACGTTAGATGTGCCGTCGGTTGCTTTATTTGTACCGTTAATGTTATTAATAGCCTCATTGAGCTGGCCGTTTGTAAGGTAACTGTCGGGGCTGAATGTAGTGTCTGAAGTACCGGACATAATGCCGTTGCGATAAACAAACTCAACTGCCTCATAATGTGGCTGACCGTGTCTTATATCAGTATAAGGAAAATCACGCATGGGAAGAGCTTCGATAATCTTATTAGCTATGAAAACATGACCGTCAGCATCAGGATGACTGTCAACGTATGTTGCACCGTTAACATCAACGAATGTATAGCCAAACTTGTCAGCGCCGTCAATCATAGGCTTGTTGCCAACGGACAAAATAAAGTCAACAATTGTTTTTGACACAGCTGCTACTGCTTCGTTAGTCTCAGTTTCCGCACTTACAGCTTCACCGGGTACACCGTCATAGCTGAAATAGTGACCTTTGTAGCTGTTGTCACTCATGCCGACAACCATAAGAGTTACATTGGGATTGAGGTCATAAATATCCTGAACCATAATATCCCAGTTTTTATAAAAGTTGCCAAGGCCGTATTCAAGTGCCTTAGGAAGAGCTTCAACAAGTGCAGGGAGAGCGCCGGCAATATTAGCTATCTCAATAAGCTTTTCTATAGCATCAGCATCTACGCTGACATTCTTTAAAAGCTCCTCAATTTGCTTTTTATATTCTTCGCTTAACTCTGCCTCTTCAAGCACATCGGTAATAACCCAACCGAGATATGCACCCCAGTCGTTTCCGCCAACACCAAGAGTAATAAGATCAGCATCTTTTATAGCCTTTTTAAACGCAGCTCTATATTCTTCACTGCCTGCATAACCAACAACATCAAGCTGGCTTGGATGGAAAAGGTACTCATCAGCACCTTTAAAGTCGTCCTCAAGCATATAACGAATTTCAATTGTTCTAAACCCCGGAGCCGCAAAGGCTGTCATGCTCTTGTCTTCAATAATTGAATTAGCGAGAACATCACCGTAAGAGCCGGGAACTCTGTAATATACTGTTTGCTGGTTGGCCTTGTTGAACGCAGTATCCTTATCGCTCATTTGATCACGGTATCCGCTTGCAACGCTGTCGCCTAAAAGAACATAATTTTTAAACTGTCCATAGTGTGCTTTTGCTGCCTCGCTGTCAACCTCAGCCGCAAGACAAATAAAGCAACTTGAGAGCATCACAAGTGTGAGAATCACAGCCACAGACTTTTTTAATAAATTCCTCATTTAATTAACCTCCGTTAATAATTTTTAATATTTGTGATATTATCATACACTACTTTGGCAAATTCGTCAACACTTTGTCGTAAAAAGGAAATTATTCGCCTTTATTTTTGTTTTTCAGCTTTTCCTGCAAGGAGAAAATTCGGCTTCTGCGTTCTTGTTCTTCTTGCTTATCCTGATAATACTTTTCTCCATCAAAAAGAAGCACACTTCCCTCGTTTATCTCTAAAGAAATGTCCTGTATCGGAACATCGATATGGCTCTTATCTGACTTTTCGAGTACCACTATAGAACCAACTATTCTGTCAACTATCAATTTTTCCATTTCGCACCTCACTGTTTGACAAGGCTGTAGCCACTTTCAGTGACCTTAAAGATAATATCCCCCTGTTCATCTGTACGCAAACAATTCATCTTATTATCCCTGATATAATCAAGAAGCTTTTCATGTGGGTGACCGTAGCTGTTATTTTTGCCGCATGAAATCACCGCAACATCTGCATCGACAGCATCAAGGAAAGGCTTATAAAGTGCTGTGTCAGAGCCATGATGAGACATTGCCATAACATCAGCTTTAAGCTCATAAATAT
>CAYWKY010000244.1:0-2146 GCA_964458915.1 uncultured Faecalibacterium sp. | reverse complement strand
ACAGTTAAGGTTCTTCTTAAAAAGTGCGACATCGTTAAATAATTTTTGGAGGAACGCACTTTGAAAGATTTACTTATATCAATTGCCAGCGGTTTGGTTAATGAGCCGGATCAGGTGACTGTTGACGTTGACGACATTAACGAAGAGGGTGTAGTTGTATATCACCTTCACGTTGCTCAGGATGATATGGGTAGAGTTATTGGTAAGCAGGGCAGAATTGCAAAAGCTATCAGAACCGTAATGCGTGCAACTGCAAACAGAAGCGACACAAAGATTTCTGTTGAAATCGACTAAAAATATCCCCCGTCTTAATTGATGGGGGAGTTTTTATTTTAGTTTTGTCTTTTTGTCATTTGGTACTCTGCCGAATGAGGAAAAGACGAAATTTTTTGTTTAACCGTTCAAATATTTTAAATGACATGATATAATTATCATGCAAGTTAAATAGGTACTTTTAAGGTAATATAGTTTATAAAGTAAAACAAAAACGCTTATTGAAAAAAATTCTTGACTAATAAAAGTTTTGTAAGAAATCTGAATTTTGCCGACTATATAATTGAGAAGTGCAAAGAGAAGCTAAAATAGGTAAAGACTTTATCAATAGCAAGCTCTTGACGGCTCATTAGAAGAAATCCTAAATAGATTAGTTGATGATTTAGAGGTAAAACATAAGGCAACATATTCCATGGAAGCCTTAGGAAGGAAAGACGAAACCATGACTGTTAAGGATAACAAATACATAAGCGATTTATGGTGGGAGTACGAGCCATATATCCGCTTGCTATGTGTGCGTAAATTAAATAGTTTGCCCGACTATGTTGACGATTGCGTTCAGGATATTTTCCTTGCTTTATCTGACAGCTTGAGCAATGGAAAGACTATAGAGTACCCAAAAGCATGGTTGACAAGGGTGGCAAACAATAAAATTAAAGATATTTATAAAAACGCAAAAAAAGAATAGAGAATTACTATAAAGACAACCAAGCAGATAGCTGGGTAGTTTCCAACTCATATAAGGCATTGGCACGATTAAACTTAGACAGTTTAGGTCATTGGACAGACTTAAAGGCCTTTAAAAATATTATAGGTGGTTCTATGGTGTTTAATTTGTTAGCTACCTCGCCTATCGAGACAGAAAACTATAACGACGGCATAGAAATAAAGTATTCCCATAATTATGAAATACTAAAAACTATAGCTTTAATTTTAATTCCACTTGTTGTTTTGGCAATTGTTTTGATCATAGTGTTGAAAAAGCGAAGGAAAAGGAAGAAATAAACGTATCTTTCACAACTAATGTCTAAATTAAGAACGAAGACAGTTCAAGTTTTAAGCCATTAGATAACAAAAGTTAAAATACAATAAAAAAGTGTGTTTAGGCGGAAAGTACAAAGTATTTTCCGCTCTTGACTTTTAACTGCGTTGTTGCTATATTGAAATTAAAAGGTAAATGCCTAATATTATAAAAATAAGGTGATACCAATGTGGCAATTTTCAAGTAAATATTAAGCTTATCGAGAAAAAATAAAAAAACAGGAGGAACGGCCGAATAATCATGTCGGCTCAACCAAAATATGATAGCAGTATTATTTATAATAATTTTTTTATTTGCCGGTTGGATAGGACTTGTTATATCAAACCTTATTGGTCTTGAGGGAATGTGCGCTGTGCTTGTTGGTTTGGCGGCAGTTTGCATTACAGGCTTTTCTATGGTGATTAAAAGGTTAGATACTCTAATTGACAATCAAAAAAAGTCTGACAATGATAAGCAGCAAGAGGAGAAAACTAAAAAAGACGAGTGATTTTCTAAGTTAAAATAAAAGTGGCAGATGCTTTTGTGTTGTGTGACATGAATGTGTCTGCCTTCTTCTTTGGCGGCAAGTTGCTTTCTGTTTTTTTATATCTTCCCCGCGTACCCCCAAAAAGCCAAACCAAAAGCCGAAAAATTTAATCTGAATAGCCCCACTTCCTTGATTTTTAAACGCTATATTGCTATAATGTTATCAGTACATATTTGCCGTAAGGCGGAGGTAAAAGCTATGATTAAAATTTCACCGTCAATTCTTTCCTGTGATTACTCGAAAATGGGAGAAGAATTTGAAAATATGAAAAATGCAGGCGCAGATTGGCTCCATATTGATGTTAT
>CAYWKY010000243.1:0-2158 GCA_964458915.1 uncultured Faecalibacterium sp. | reverse complement strand
TTATTTAAGCTTTTTTGGGGAGGCGATACAAAATGATGGCTATAATAAAATATGAACTGAAAAAGATATTTCAAAATAAGCTTTTTATAGGAGCGCTGATTTTATGTGCTTTAGCTATGTCTGTTATGTCCGCAATCACTGTGGTACAATATAAGTCAGGCACAAGAGGAAGCAGTTACCCTGTTGAATATATGAAATCTCAAAAGATGCCGGAGGTATTTGTGTCAAATAATAATATTGACCATTTAAGACGGCAACTTCATGAGTTTGAAAGCCGAGACGAAATATATTATTTAACTAAAGATGAAGAACTCGCAGACTACAAGGACGGTGGCTCAGTTTATTATGGTAGAAATGATGTGGACATTGAGTATTATTTTTCACAATATGATGCCGGAAAGATAACTGAAAGTGAGCTTTTAAAGGCAACTGATTTTAGTGGTGTTACAGCAATAAAAAAGGAGTATTTGCCCGAATACTTTAAATATTATCAGCCGGTGAATGAATATGATAATAAGGTTGCTGCTGTTCGCCGTAATGAAATTTATGACGAAGAATCTGCCAAAAGTCAGTATTATAAACAGTACAGTGAGTTTTTAAAAGAGAAAGAAAAGGAAGAATTGAAAAAGGGGGTTACTGTTGGATATGATTATGGTTGGGAGAATTTCTACTCGATTTTAGCTAATGATATTGGTGTTTTACTTGTAATTGTGCTGATTTTCGGTTTGCAAAGCGTTTTTACCTCTGAATATGTTTTGTCAACAGATGCCTTTCTTCTCTCGTCGAAAAACGGCAAAGGTACTCTCGCATTATGTAAAATAACAGCTTCACTTATTTACACGACGATTTGTTTCTTGTCTTATACTCTTTTAGCCTTGCTTATTAGCTTTATTTTCCTTGGCGCAGACGGTGCAAATGTGGGTGGCGAAGAAAGCAATGTAGATAAACTCTTTACTGTGATTCCTTTTATTTTACTTGGCTCATATTTAATTTGCTTTATTAGCCTTGCTGTGTCATCTTTTTGCAAAAAGCAGATTACCTCTATTGTGTTTTCCTGCTTCGTTTGTCTTCTGCCGCTTTTCGCTGAGTGGATATATATTGACAATATATATGTTTCACAGCTTTTTGATGTTATGCCGGTGAGCATGGTTTTTGGCGCTTATATCTCGAACACAAGATATTTTTATTGGGATTCGAGCTTTATAGATTTACGCTATATTTTCCCCTTTGTGGCTATAATCGTAATTGCTATTTGCATTCCCATAACATTCAAAAAATACTGTAATCATCAAGTGAGCAATTAATTTTGCGGCTGTTTTGCGAAGATTTGTTTTATTCCCATTAAAATAAGTAGCGCACCAAAAAGTTTGCCGAGAGTTTCATTTGGTATAAAGGAAAGCAAAATATATCCAATGATAGCTCCAAAGATTGCAGGGAGCATAACGGGAAAAATCCCTTTAAAATCAATAATTTTTGCTCTGCTGTACATAATCACACTAAGCACCGCAATAGGAATAAAGAAGAGGAGATTTATTCCCTGAGCTTTCATTTGTTCTATAGAGAGAAAAGATGTCAGGTAAATAATAAGTACACTGCCGCCACCAAAGCCCATGGCACCCAATATCCCCGACAAAAATGAAGAAATAATAACAGCTAAATCCATAATTTACCTCGTAATCATTTTTATTCCGGTGTAAATCAAAAACAGGGCAAAGACTTTCTTTAGATACTTGTCCGGTAGCTTTTTAAGCCATTTTACACCGAAATAGGCTCCTAAAAGTCCAAAAGGCAAGTAGGGCAGAGCATCGCTTATATTATAGTAGCCTTTTATATGGTACACAAAGGAGCTGATTATACACAAGGGCAGTATAACGGCTATGGCAGATGCTTGAGCCTTCTTTTGGGAGTAGCCTATATTTTTAAAAGCACTCACGGCAACAAGTCCTCCGCCTGCACCAAAAAGAGCGTTGACTATGCCAATAGATATGCCGTATAGAAAAGTTTTAATTTTGTGCATGAAATCTCCTTTCGATGTCGAAAACCCTCACAAAAAGGGATAAATATGTATAATTTCTTACAAATTCTTCATTTTACCTATTGCAAGTGGAAAAATTTAATGCTATAATTTATCCATAAACTTAAGGAGGAATTATTATGG
>CAYWKY010000242.1:0-2163 GCA_964458915.1 uncultured Faecalibacterium sp. | reverse complement strand
ATTGACTCGCCTGTCTTGGGGTTGTGACCTGTTCTTGCAGCTCTTTCCTTAACCTCGAATGTACCAAAGCCGATGAGCTGAACCTTATCTCCTGCCTTAAGAGCGTCTTCGATTGAACCGAGAACTGCTGCAAGAGCCTTCTCTGCGTCCTTCTTTGAGATTTCAGCCTTAGCTGCAACTGCATTGATTAAATCGGTTTTATTCATTTGTTTTTCCTCCAAATAAATTTATATTTCCAAGAGGTTAACCTCTATTGGATTTAAGTATTTTCTTTGCTTCGTCCCACAGCTTATCAAGCTCATCTATGGGTGTCTCTTTCATGTCTATTCCCTTTTCTTCAGCCAGCTTTTCAACTAAAACATAGCGGGAAATAAACTTTTCGTTTGATTTTGTGAGCGCCTGTTCAGAGTCAACATCAATAAATCTCGACACATTGACACATGAGAAAAGCACATCTCCCATTTCGTCCTCAATTGACCTTTGGTCTTTCGAGTCGATGGCTTCTCTAAGCTCCTTGATTTCACCTTCAAGAGCTGTCAGCGCCCCTGACATATCATCCCAGTCGAAGCCGGCCTTTTTAGCCTTAGATTGAATCTTTTGCGCTCTCATTAGGGCAGGAAGCTCTTTTGGTACTTTAAGCATTGAGCTGCCTTGAGTTTTTTGCGACTTTGATTTTCTCTTAATATTATCCCAATTTGTGAGCACCTCATCAACTGAGTCAACCTTAACAGTTGAGAAAACATGAGGGTGACGCTCAATTAGCTTTTTGCAAATTCCGTCAGCTACATCGTCAAAGGTAAAGCTTCCCTTTTCCTTTTCCATTTCACTGTGGAAAACCACCTGTAGTAAAACATCGCCTAACTCCTCTTGCAAAAGCTCATTGTCATTTTTATTGATAGCCTCAATTACCTCGTAGGTCTCCTCAATAAAGTTTGACTTAATGCTTTCATGAGTTTGCTCAGCGTCCCATGGGCATCCGCCGGGAGCACGAAGTATAGACATAATTTGAAGCAAATCGTCAATATTGTATTTTTCCTTAAATTTAAAGTTATTCATACAAAAAACCTCATTTGGTATATTCTACCCTAATAATCTGAATTTTGCAAGGACTTTTGCAATTTTTTCGCCTTTTGGAAGCATTAAAACATCATCTTTTACAATTCCTTTAAATAATAGCATGGAAATTGCATAAGTTACACCGCCTAAACCTATTGCCACGATGCCAACGAGTCTGCTTTCCACCATGAGCTTTTCGGCAATAACATAGTTTGTACCCCAAGCGACAATACCGCAAAGTGCAGCACAAACAAACGGCTTAATGTAAATTGACACAACATTTATCTTAACCTTTGTCACCTTGAGAAGGGAAGTAAGATTAATTGCGAAGATGATTACATAGCATACGGCTGTACTAATCGGCGCACCGTTAATGTTAATTTGAGGGTTGCCAATAAGGATAAAGTTAAGCAATATCTTAGCACATGAGCCTATGGCGATAGACTTAATAGGTATATCCATTCTGCCAACAGCCTGAAGCATATTTGTCATAGGTGAGGTTGCCGCAAAAAGGAACATTCCAAAGCCATAAACACGAAGCATTGGCTCAGCTATGGGGATCATATCCTTGCTCGATGAGTAAAGTATCTCAAGTATTGGACCCGGTATAGCGGCAATGCCAAGACCTGCCGGCATTGCAATCATCATGGTCACACGAAGGACTGTTTCAATTGTGCCCCTAATCTCTTTTTTATCCTTTGCCGCCCACGCTGATGTCAAAGCCGGAATTGCACTTATGCCAAGAGTAAGGGTTATTGTGGGAATGAGATTTTTAATGTTGAGTACAGAGCCGTGAGTACCATAAAGATAATTGTGGATACCCTCGTCAAGCGTTTGTGAAGCGGCAAGTGATGCGCTATACATTTCCTTGATTATGTCACCGCCAACCTCAATGGCGTGAGCGAGGCGGTTTCTTATGGTTAAATCGTCTATCATATTGCTAATGTTAAGCACGATGGAGCTTAAAGCAACAGGTGCGGCAATACGAATAAGATTCATTCTCAGGGTCTTGTCGCTTTCAGGCGCAGGAGAGTTGACAATTTCCTCTCTTGTAAAGCCAAAGCCATGACGCTTATATCTAATATACAAATAAAGCAGACCGAGCAT
>CAYWKY010000241.1:0-2194 GCA_964458915.1 uncultured Faecalibacterium sp. | reverse complement strand
TATGATAAAGAACCCGAACCGTCACAGCCGATAGTCCCGGCTTGGGAACAGAAGAAGTCAAAAGTAAAATCTTTCGACCTCCACCCTGACATTCCAATGTCGGAAAGAAACAATTTCGATTTGAAGTCAAATGAAATTGAAACCGTCGGAAAGAAAGAACGCTTCAGACGAAATATGGAAGCAATCAAAGTTTTGAAAGAGTGTGAATTTGAAAACAGATTTGCAACTCCGGAAGAACAGATTATTTTGTCGAAATATGTCGGCTGGGGTGGTATTCCGGAAGCCTTTGATGAAAACAACAGTGCTTGGGCAGATGAATTTGTGGAGCTGTACACTGCCCTTTCGCCTGAAGAATATGCTTCGGCAAGAGAAAGCACATTAACTGCTTTTTATACTCCACCGGAGGTCATCAAGGGCATTTATAAAGCAATGGAGCAGATTGGATTTAAGGAAGGAAATCTTCTTGAACCTTCTTGTGGTATCGGTCACTTCATTGGTATGCTTCCTGATTCAATGAAGGAAAGTAAGATATACGGTGTGGAAATAGATACTATATCCGCCGGAATTGCACAGCAGCTCTATCAGAAAACTTCCATTGCAGCACAAGGATTTGAGGAAGTAAATCTTCCGGATAGTTTCTTTGATGGGGTTGTCGGAAATGTCCCTTTTGGAGATTTTAAAGTACCTGACAAGCGATATGATAAGCATAAGTTTCTGATTCACGACTATTTCTTTGCGAAATCACTTGATAAATTACGCCCCGGTGGTGTGATGGCTCTTGTCACAAGTAAAGGAACGATGGATAAGGAAAACAGTTCTGTTAGAAAGTATATTGCACAAAGAGCAGAACTGCTTGGAGCAATCAGGCTACCAAACAATACCTTTAAGGGAAATGCAGGAACGGAGGTTGTATCGGATATTCTTATCTTGCAGAAGCGAGATAGACTGATTGATATAGAACCGGATTGGGTTCATCTTGATACCGATGAAAATGGAATCCGAATGAACTCTTATTTTGTGCAGCACCCGGAAATGGTGCTTGGAGAGATGACAATAGTGTCCGGTCGATTTGGTCCGGAATCTACTTGCGAACCTTATGAAGATGCAGACCTTGAAAGTCAGCTTGAAGAAGCCATTGCCAATATACACGGAGAAATGTCTGATTATGAAATGGAAGAAGAACTTGCAGAGGAAGATAATTCTATCCCGGCAGACCCTATGGTACGCAACTTCTCCTATACCGTTCTTGAAGATACCATCTACTTCAGAGAAAATTCAAGAATGACACCGGTTGAAGTATCAGCGACCGCTGAAAATCGTATCAAAGGTATGATTGCGATTCGTGATTCAGTAAGAAATCTGATTGACTTGCAGACAGAAGATTATCCGGATACAGAGATAAAGGCTGAACAGACAAAGTTAAATCAACTCTATGACAACTTTACGAAGAAGTATGGACTTATCAACAGCCGAGCAAATATATCTGCATTTTCTCAGGACAGTTCCTTTTCACTGCTTTCGGCATTGGAAGTGTTGAATGAGAATGGAGAACTTGAAAGAAAAGCGGATATGTTCTTTAAGAGAACGATTAAGCCACACACTCCGGTCACATCTGTTGATACTTCCAGTGAAGCACTTGCAGTATCTATGGGAGAAAAGGCTTGTGTGGATATGGAGTATATGTGTGAACTCACCGGCAAAAGTGAGCAGGAGATTTTTGCAGACCTAAAGGGTGTCATCTTCCTAAATCCGCTTTACGAATACGGAAATCACCCGGAGAGTAAATATCTTATGGCTGATGATTACCTTTCAGGCAATGTGAGAGAAAAACTTGCAATCGCAAAAAGGTCAGCGGAACTGTATCCTGATGATTACACAGTCAATGTGGAAGCACTCGAAAAAGTAATGCCAAAGGATTTGACTGCAAGTGAGATTTCGGTTCGTCTTGGTGCGACTTGGCTGCCGACAGATGTGGTTGAGAAATTTATGTATGAGTTTCTTGATACTCCACGATATGTTCAGTGGAATATGAAAATCCATTTCTCCCCTTATACGAGCGAGTGGAACATTGAGAACAAATCGTATGACCGAAACAATGTTAAAGCATACAACACTTACGGAACAAGTCGTATCAATGCCTATAAGATTATGGAGGAAACGCTGAACTTAAAAGATGTCCGTATCTTTGATTATA
>CAYWKY010000240.1:0-2217 GCA_964458915.1 uncultured Faecalibacterium sp. | reverse complement strand
GTTATAAGCTTTATAAGACGGGCGGAAAATCTTGATTTTTCTGAGGCGGTTCGCTATTTGTGCGACAAGGTTGGAATGGTTATGCCAACAGATGGCTACGACAACTCAATGGCCCAGAAAAGAAAGAGAACCTATGAAATAAATAAAGAGGCTGCAAGATTTTTTAATTCCTGCCTTTTTAGCGAAGAGGGTAAAGCGGGACTCGACTATTATAAAAACAGAGGCATGAAAAAAAGCACCATAACCCGTTTTGGCTTAGGTTATGCGCCTGACAAATGGGATGCTCTTTTAAAGCATATGCGTGAAAAGGGATATTCTTATGAGGAGCTTTATGAGGCTAACCTTGCATATAAGAGCGAAAAAGACGGCAGGGTACGTTTTTTCGATGCCTTTAGGAAAAGAGTTATGGTGCCTATAATTGATGTTAGGGGCAACGTGGTGGCTTTCGGCGGCAGAGTACTGGACGACAGCAAGCCAAAGTATATTAACTCCTCCGACACTATTGTTTATAAAAAGAGTCTTGGTGTTTTCGGCCTTAATTTTGCTAAAAACTCAGGCGAAAAAAGTCTGATTTTAGTTGAGGGCTATATGGATGCTATAACCCTTCATCAAGCCGGTTTCACAAATGTTATCGCTTGTTTGGGTACCGCCTTCACCGGCGAAATGGCTCATTTGCTGTCTCGATATGCCGAGGAAATATTGCTTTGCTACGACAACGATGAGGCAGGTCAAAAGGCAACGTCAAGAGCTCTGGGCGTTTTAAACTCAATAGGCATGAAAACGAGAGTTGTTCGCCTGAGCGGAGGAAAGGACCCTGATGAAATTTTACGCAAATACGGCCCTGAAAGAATAAGAAGTCTAATCGACGGTGCGGCAAACGATATTGAGTTCTCACTTCTCAAAGCGAGAAGTGAGCTTGACCTTGGAACAAGCGACGGTAAAATGAAATATCTTGATGCGGCAGCTTCAATTTTGGCAAGAACAAGAAACAAAATAGCTCAGGATATTTATTCTTCTCGTCTTAGTGAAGAATTAGAGGTCGAAAAGACAGCTATTTTGACAAGAATTGAACAAATCAGCAGAAAAAACACAAGAATAGAAAATAAAAACCGTTTTAGAAATATTCAGCAAACAGCAATGAGCGAAAACGCAAAGGCTGCGCTTAAAAATTCCACGAATATTAAAGAAATAAAAGCGGAAGAATTATTTATAGCTTGTATCTATTATAACCCGGACTTTTTAAGGCATATCGGAGATGAAATAGTTGCTGAGGATTTCAGTGTCAGCGACAACAGAGCTATTTTTGCGCTGTTAAGAGATAGAATCAAAGACGGTGAAAGCCTTGAATTTACATTTTTCTCCCAAATGCTGACACCGGAACAAATGAGCAGCTTCGTCAGGATAATAAAGAAGAACGAGAATCTTACATCAACTTTAAAAACCTGCACAGACTGTATTGATGTTATTAAAAGCTCTAAAGAAAAAATGCCTGTTCAAAGCTCTGCGTCAAGTATGAGCGATGAAGAATTTTTAAGTCTTTTCAGCAAAAAGAAACCACCCATAGAATAAAGCTATAGCTAAAACAAAGCTAATAGAATTTAATAAACTAAACCAGAAAGGCAAGGATGTATACTATGGATAATCATGATAAGGAATTACTGTTAAAAGCTCTTATTGACAAAGGTGTTGCTAACGGCAAAATCAATTCATCTGAAATTGACGCTGTTATTGTTGAAGCCGATGTTGATATGGAAAAAATGGACGAGATCTACTCGAAATTTGAAAGCAAGGGCGTTGAGATCATTGACGACTTTAGCAGCGACAATATTGACGATATAAGCGTTGATATTGACATGCCTAAGGACTATGATACTGTAGCAGTAACAGCCATAGATGCAAAAAGCGTTATAGATGACCCTGTTAAGGTTTATCTTAAGGATATCGGCAGAGTACCGCTGCTTTCACCTGAGGAAGAAATCGAGCTTGCTATAAGAATCGAAAATAACGATAAAGAGGCAAAGGAAATTCTTACAAAGGCAAATTTGCGCCTTGTTGTCAGCATCGCTAAAAAATATGTGGGCAGAGGCATGATGTTCCTTGACCTTATTCAAGAGGGTAACTTAGGTCTTATTAAGGCTGTTGATAAGTTTGACCATTCAAAGGGCTTCAAGTTCTCAACCTATGCAACATGGTGGATAAGACAGTCAATCACAAGAG
>CAYWKY010000239.1:0-2265 GCA_964458915.1 uncultured Faecalibacterium sp. | reverse complement strand
ATAGAGTGACTGACTACGAATCAGTAGGTCGGGGGTTCGAGTCCCTTCCGGTGTACCAAAGCAGAATAATCCGAACCTTTTCTCAGTGGGAGAAGGGTTCGGATTATTTTTGTTTTTGGGAGGACTGTATAGATAAGATAATTTCTTGTGCGTTTGATATGGATACTGCCTGTGTCGAAGTCAAGTTCGCCGACGGAAGTATGCTTGCGATCCACTGTGCCCGAGTCGAAAATGAGGTTGCCCGGAATCTGTACGAAGCCAGCGAGATGGAGTGGCTGGTGTACAACGCTCCGGTGGACTATGTGAATTTGCTTCTTCACGGAGATATTAGAAAATATCTTAAAAATGTTACAGAATATTACCCGCTGGATTAATGTTTAGAGGGGGGACACTGGCTGTAACTCCCTCTAAATATTTTTGGCGATTCGATTAAGAAAGTCCTAGGACGTAAAACCTGCCATTTCCTGAAAGGTGGTGGAGCCTATCCTTTAGTCCCGGCTGATGTGTATATTAGCATAGCGCATTATAATCTATAAAATTGGAGAATAAAAGTGAATGGGGAAACAGGTTGTTCATGTTGCGGTGCTCCTTGCCAAGGCTTTAAGGGGCCCGATGGAAAGATTTATTGTGCTGATTGTTATCACAAGGTATGGGGAAAATGGCCTTGGGAATAATCGTTATGCAATGGCTTGAAGTTTCACATTAGCTTTGCATCAAAGGAAACGGTCAAAAAGCTGTAATTTCATCAATAAAACTGGGTTTTCGTAAGAAGACCCAGTTTTGTTGATTGGCTGTACCAGCCCCAATCCCACTATATTTGCGATTGATTTATTCTCTGGCTGGGTGGAGAATTCCCTCTTGCAATATAGAAAATTGCTGCATTTTCTCATCATTCATGGAAGAATTTAATCCGTTATCCGTTGCCAGCCATCGTTGACCCATGCATACAAGTAGCTATACCCGCACAGGATATCCAGATCGTCACCGTACATATCCAGAAAGATATCTGCAACATCTTCGATACGGTCGCACAGAATTGTGTGAATTGGTGTGTAACACTCAAATTCGCAAGCTTTTCCTAAAGTATCTGTGGATGCGGCCTGCATATCTTTATACACGGATGCCATCACAGAAATTGCCATCATAAAAGCCCCCCTTCGAGTTGATAGAGGTATCATATCATTTGAGCACAATCTACCTCTAACCCTGTGTTTCCTATCTTTTGAGATAATTTTTTCAAGGCTGGCAGTTACTTTTCAACAAGAAAGATTTGTGCTTGAAGAATTCCATGGTTATGCTATAATCAACATAGAATACGAACGTGCAAAGGAGTTGTGAGAATATGAGCGCAGAGAGCTTCGCTTTGCTCAGCAGCAAAGATGGCTTTACAGTATTTCGCTTTGGCAAATATACGATTCGTTTCCGTGCGCCCTATTCTCTGGAGCGCTACACAGAGGTCACGCAGTGGGACAATGGTTACCTGGCTGTGATGGCCCAATACAGCCACAATTCGGAGCCGGAAGAAGAGTATATTGACCTTGTGCCGATCTTAAAAAACTTATTTTTTGATGCAACTGCATTTTTGTCACCGATCAAAGGAGTGAAAGTTTGCTATGAGTGAAATTGAAAAAATGGCGCAGAATGCCGATTTTATCGTCAATGGCTACTCCTTTCTCTGTGAAAACGGAATGGTGCGTGTTCTGAATCTGAATAATACCACACGGGCTGCGGTGCTGGATATAAGCGGCGATGTGATGGAAACCAGCATGGATGACATTGAAATCAGCATTGTGCAGGCTTACTGGGAAAAGAACAAGCAGTTTGTGGAGGAATGATATGCCGAAGTATTATGAATTTATGGTTGCCGGCTATTATCTGTATTTTACCTCCCACTGTGTGATCGAATGTATGCATGTC
Source organism: uncultured Faecalibacterium sp. (assembly GCA_964458915.1). Taxonomy (GTDB): domain Bacteria; phylum Bacillota; class Clostridia; order Oscillospirales; family Acutalibacteraceae; genus UBA6857. The sequence continues at coordinate 348 of CAYWKY010000239.1, read as the reverse complement.
CACGCCAGTGACCGTAGACTGACAGAAGAAGCATCCGCAAAACTGTTTGTCAAGCAGAATGGCGACACGCTTGTGCAAAGTTCTGGGATTTTGACGGAGCGAGAGTTGCGTAAAATCCAGAAATTTATCAAGCTGAACTATCAGGAAATGTACCTGAAGTGGTCAGCTTACAGTCAGCAGGGATTCTACGGCGAAAATAAAGAATGAATGTGTACCTCTTTCACTCCCATGTTCATGCAAGGCGTGTTGAAGGCGCAACAGGAAGGAGCCGCCTATTTCAAGACCGCACATATATTGAACTTGATCTGCAAGTTTTTCTGGAAGGGTTGCTCTGTGAATATGTGAAAT
>CAYWKY010000238.1:0-2268 GCA_964458915.1 uncultured Faecalibacterium sp. | reverse complement strand
ATTTTGACTACGGATCTTTCAATCGCGTACCGCATGGACGAAAACCACCAGGTCAACTGGAAGCATGTTAACAGCACAGGCAGCAAGTGCCTTAGAATGTGGAAAACAAAAGACCTTATTAATTTTTCCGAAGAGACACTTTTGCCTATTGGTACTGACAGCTTCGGCTGTATGTGGGCGCCGGAGGTCTATTTTGAAAAAGAGACAGGGGAGTATCTTATTCATTGGGGATCAACTGTTAAAGAGGATAACTATACTCATATGTCCATTTATTGCTGTACCACTAAGGACTTCGAGAGCTTCTCCGAGCCTAAGCTGTTTTTCACTAAAGACAATGAAATCCTCGACACCCACATAAGAAAAATCGACGGTATATATCATATGTTTTATAAAAACTCAGAAAATCCGCCTATGAATATGCACGCAACATCAAATAATCTTTACGGCCCTTATGAGCATGATAAGGAGTTTGAAAACTACATGGCTACTCTTTATCGCCCCGGCTCTTATGAAGCTCCCACAACTCTTGTTTTGCCCGACGGCAGATGGTGTCTTATGTTAGACTTTTTCGGCTGCGAAAAAGAAAAAATGGGCTATGTGCCATTCCTTTCAGCAAAACCGGGTGACAGCAATTTTACTATGGCGAAAGAAAGCTTTTCTTTCCCATATGGCTTTAAGCATGGTGGAATCATAGAAATCAGCGACGAAGAATACGAAAAAGTGAAGAATTATTACAAATAATGGCTTTGCAACCACCGGTTGCGGCATTGCAAGGTTAACTTTATAGCTTTTTTCTAAGGGAAATGTTAAGCTTTTCTCAGAAAAATGAGAGGAGATGAAGATATGAAGCTTCACGAAAAAATATTTAACCAAAGAAAATTAAAGGGTATGTCTCAAGAGGAGTTAGCCGAAAAGATAGGTGTGTCAAGACAGGCTGTGTCTAAATGGGAGACAGGGGAGGCCTTGCCTGAAATTACAAAGCTAAAGGCTCTTGCCGAGGTTTTTGGTGTGACAACAGATTTTCTTTTAAACGAGGACGAAGAAAGTTATTCCGATCCTAACGAAAGAAAGCCGGATATATTTGACAGAATGGTTGACAAATTTGATAAGCTCCCCGATTTGCTTATGCCATATTTAAAGAAATACGCATGGGTAGGTGGTTTATTACTTATTATCCTTGGTGTTTACAGAGTCATAAGCGTTTTAGTTAGTCTATTTGTTTTTGGCAGCAACTTTGGTAATTTGGGCGGCGCTGCGACAAGCTTCGCTTTGCCTGCATATGTTAGCTATGGGTTTAGCTTGCTCATCGGCATAGCCTTGATTGTTATAGGCGCAATTATTATAAAGAAGTTTAAAAGGAAAAAGTGAAGTACCGTTGTAAATGAAAACAAGTCCTCACATATGCCACGCTCAAAATTTTATGTTTGTCCTGTTTGCGGCAATGTTATTTTTAGCGTTGGTGAGAGTGTCATACTTTTATTGGTGCAATATCCTCGGATAGGGTGCAAATAGTCAAACTCTATCCTGAGGGCAGCAGTGAAGTGAGGTTTAAAATGGATGGAATTAAAAAACTTTGCTTTTATTGCAATAAGGATGGATTTTTTACTAAATAAAAAGGCCGCTGACTTTTCGCTGCTGCGATTAGTTAGCGGTCAAATTTTATGTTAAATGCCCTGCTTTTTTATTCGGCTTTTTCCGAGTAGTCAATAATAACCTTTTGGCATTTATCACAGTGATAAGCTTTGCAAGTGGGTCTTGTCCAGTTGTGAGAGCTTAATAAGACTTCGTCGCCTACTGCTACGTCAGGTACAAAGTAGTTTTTATGCGCTTTGGTGGTGAAGAAAATCTGACGGGCGCTTTGAACGACACCGCTTGTCATTTCGTTGTTACAATAGGGACACTTCATATAATAACACTCCTTTTTATACGCCAAAATGAATTATCCATTTGTTTTCATTTAAAGCCTTTTCCGATAGCTTCTTAAGCTTAGATAATGCTGAAATATTTTTTATAACATCTATAAAAGCCTTTATTGAACAAGGTGGAATAAGGGTAATGCCAGAGTATTCAAGACCTTTACCTTTGACATCAATGGTATGCCAATAGAAATCTATATTCTTAAAATTTGCCACAATAGGCTCAAAGTCCTCATCGTCAACACAGATGCAGTTGTATTTCTCCGGCTCGTATTCATCATATCGCTCTCCATGTTTTGGTTCTCTTGGCATAATGCCAAACTCGTGTTTTGCCATGCTTCATCACCTTTGT
>CAYWKY010000237.1:0-2277 GCA_964458915.1 uncultured Faecalibacterium sp. | reverse complement strand
AAATTATATAAAGGAATGAAGAATATGGATTTTAATAAAATAATAGAAGAGAGATATTCGGTTAGAAAATTCAAGTCGGAGCATTTACCTGAAAGTGTAATTGATAAAATTCTTAAAGCAGGTCACAAAGCTCCAACAGGCTGTAATTTTCAGCCGCAAAGAATACTTGTGCTTAATAACGACGAAAGCCTAAATAAGCTGCGTGAATGCACAAAATGTCATTTTAACGCTCCTTGCGCCATGCTTATTTGCCATAACAAGGAAGAAAGCTGGAAAAGACCCTATGACGGCGCTATGTCTTCGCCTGTTGATGCATCAATTGTTACAACTTATATGATGCTGGCGGCTCAAAATGAGGGTGTTGGCACTTGTTGGGTTATGCACTTTAAGCCTCAGGAGCTTCGTGAAAAGTTCAATATACCTGAAAATATTGAGCCTGCTGCACTTCTTGTTATGGGTTATCCTGCTCAAGATTCTGAACCAATTGACTTGCACTTTAAAAACAGACCACTTGATGAGACTGTATTTTACGATAGTTTTTAAGATTTTGCCATAATTTTGTCAAATTGGTTTTTCACAAAATTTAATTTTTAAACAAAATATGACAAACTTGTTGTTGTATTTTTAATGTAGATAATTTATCTGTTCTATGGTTATATAAAATATTTCAATCACGCCTTATTTGCTAAATAGGGGAATATCGTGGTTTTGATTTTAGCTTTGTAGCAGAAAGGGTCGTGAAAATATGGAACGCATTATTGTTGCAGATGATGAACAAAAAATAAGAAAGCTTGTCAGTGACTTTTTGAGAAAGTCCGGCTATGATGTTTTAGAGGCTGAAGACGGAGATGAGGCCTATTCACTTTATAACAGCAATAAGGCCGGTGTAAGCTTGCTTATTCTTGATATAATGATGCCGGGACTTAACGGTTGGGAGGTAACAAGAAAAATCAGAGAAACCTCAGAAGTACCGATAATTTTACTCTCGGCAAGAAGTGAGGAGTTTGACGTGCTGACCGGCTATGAGAACGGCGCAGACGATTATGTGACAAAGCCCTTTAGTCCGGGAATTTTAGTTAAGCGTGTTGAAGCTCTTTTAAGGCGAAGCACCCAGAACACTTCCGCTCAGGGTGAAAGACAGCTAAGTGATCTTGTTTTTAACGACAAGGCTCACGAGGTGCGTTTAGACGGCGAAGAAATCGATTTAACCTTAAAAGAATACAATATACTCAAAAAGTTTTTAGAGGCACCGGGCAGAGTTTTCAGCCGTGAACAGCTTTTAGACAGTGTGTGGGGCTTTGACTTCACCGGTGATGTCAGAACAGTTGATTCCCATGTTGCAAGGCTTAGAACAAAGCTTGGTGATTGGGGCAACAAGCACCTTAAAACGGTTTATGGCATCGGATATAAAATCGAGGAAAGCTAATGAAAAAGCAAAGTATATATTTGCCTAAGAGTAATTTAAGAAACACACTGTCATTCACAACCTGTACTACAGTGCTTCTTGTTGTCATTCTTTTCACCGTTGCACAGTTTGCTTTAATGGATGATTTCTTTCTTCTTGCCACAAAGCAGAACATTTTAGATGCAACCTTACAGATACAATCCCTTGATTTTTCGGACGATGAATATAAAACGAAATTGTCTGACTATGAGGCGGAGTACAATATATATCTTGAAATTTATTCGCCGCGAGATGTTCTTATATATACCTCTCAAAGCAACGACACGATTTATCAAGGCAGTAGTGATGACGGTACGCAGCTAAAGCCTCGAATAATGAAAATCTTATCTCGCACAGAAAACACTGACGGTAGCTATTATGAGATAAGGCGAGAAATGTTTGCAACAGCGGAATATCTTGTTTACGGTTGCTTTTTTGGCAACGACATGGCAATGGAAATCTATTATTCTGTTGATGTTATAACCGAAAACGCAAAAACTGCAAGCATAGCTCTTGCTGTTTTGACTTTCTTTATAGTTGTTGTAATTTTCGGCTTTATATTATTCATTTCAAAAATGTTTTCTCTGCCTATAAGACAGATAACTAATACGGCAAAAAATATGGCGAGCCTTGATTTCAGCGAAAGATGCAGAAGCTACAGAATAAAAGAAATTGACGAGCTGAGTGCAGGCATCAACACTCTTTCTGACACCTTGAGCAAAACGCTCGACGCTTTGAAGGACGAAAACAGGCAATTGGAATATGACATTCAAGCCGAAAAGAAACAGGAAAAAGCAAGGCGAAGCTTTATCGCCGGTGTTTCTCATGAGCTT
>CAYWKY010000236.1:0-2285 GCA_964458915.1 uncultured Faecalibacterium sp. | reverse complement strand
TCATAGTGAGGTTCTTGATTATGACACCTTCGATTACGGACTTTCCATAGTCGATGAAATAGACAAAATCAGCTGCCACAAAACGATTGCAGCTAAAATGACTGATGTACCCGGTCACACGAAAGGTATAATCAAGCTTCTCGCCGGCCACGGAATAAAACTGCTGCACATTGGTGTCAACGGTGCTTCAGCTTTGCCTGAGCTTCCGGAATGTTTTTTGTGGAAAAGTGACGGGTACGAAATAGTTGTCATATATTCGGGAGCTTACGGCGGTGCATTTAAAAGCGAATTTACTGAAGAAATTTTATATTTTGACCACACCCTTGATAACCACGGAGCGCCATCACCTGAAAAAGTAACAGATAAAATTAATCTTATTAAACAGCAGTATCCCGGCTATCAAGTTGCTGCCGGTACCCTTGACGAATATGCCCAGGCTATTTGGGAGCAAAAAGACAAGCTTCCTGTTTATGAGGGTGAAATAGGTGACACTTGGATTCATGGCAGCGCCACGGACCCATATAAGTCCGCTTGCCTTCGTGAACTTATGAGTTTAAAAGAAGCTTGGCTAAACGACGGCACAATGACAAGGGAAAGCGATGAATATATAAATTTTTCCGATGCATTGCTTTGTATAGCAGAGCATACCTGCGGCATGGATTCAAAAATATATTTTTCAGACTATGAGCATTATCTGAAAAAAGACTTTATTAAAGGCAGAAAAAAGGACAAAGTAATAATCCGTCACCCATTTAGAGATTATCCTCAAAATATGATTGCTATAAAAGATAGGATAAAAGGCAAGCGCAAGATAGGATATTACAGTGTTATAGAAAAAAGCTGGAAAGAACAAAGAGAATATATTGCCCTTGCTCTTTCTTCTTTAAACAATGAGCATAAAGCACAAGCTGAAAAAGCTCTCTCCTGTTTAATTCCAACTAAACCTATGGAAATAAAAACAGACGCCCTTTTTGATAACCGATTGTCATGTGGAAAATGGAGCTTTAAGCTTAACGAAAAGGGTGGTATTGGATATTTAGCCTGCGGAGAAGATGTTATTATTCGTGAAAACAACAGCTCTGCTGTAGACTATTTTTCTTTCACTAACGATGATTATAACTATTGGTTAAAGCATTACACAAGAGATTTAAAGGATAACTATCAATGGTCTATTGGCGACTTTGCAAGGCCGGCTTTAAAATATACAAATGGCAAGTACCCATCGGGAAGATTTGAATATTTTATTCATGAGGCAATGACTAAACAAAGCGAAAACAGCATCGTAGTTAACCTTAAATGCGACAAAAGCCTTTGCCATGAGCTTGGTGCGCCTGAGCTTATTCAAATTATCTATCATTTAGATGAAAAAGGTCTTAAAATCAGCCTTTCATGGTTTGGCAAGGACGCAAACAGAATAACCGAAGCCATCTATTTTCATATGTGCGTTGCAAATAACAATGTTAAATATGAAAAGCTCGGCAGTATCATTGACCCATATAACATCGCTTCTATGGGTGGGCGAAACCTTAACGCTGTCGGCAGTGTACAGCTAAAGAAAAAATATTTAATCAAAAATCTTCACTCTCCCCTTGTATCAGCCGGCAAGGGAAAAATCCTTCATTTCGACAACAAATATGAAGATATTGAAAAAGACGGGCTTACATATATCCTTTATAACAATGTTTGGGGTACTAATTTCCCTCTTTGGTATGAAGATAACGCTAAATTTGATTTCTATATTGAAAAGCTTTCATAAGTTAAAAGGGGTTCTTTAGACTAAAATGTCAAAGAACCTCTTTTGTCGAGCTTATTATTTAGGCGTACTCATACTTTGATTGGCACTTGATAGTGTCGTTTGCACCACCTGAACCGCTGACTGTATAGTTAGTGGTAACTCTATAGGTACCGGTTTTGCTAAGCTGAATTGTGTGACTTAAGGACATGGTGCTTTTGCTGACAGTGTCTGTCCACTCGCCACCGTCAACATCGAGCCATAACAAGCCCCATTTTCTTTCCAGCTTAGTTTCAGCAACTATTTTTTTCGTTGTACCGCTAATGCCTATGCAGGTTAAAGATATTGTAGCCTTTCCGCTGCTGTTTACGCTTAAAGCAACCTTAGCGGAGTTAGTGTTGTTATACATAAGGTCAATATCAGCTGCGCTCGCCTTATTCATATCAAAGCTAACAAAAGAAAACACTGCCGTCAAAGCTAAAAGTAAAGCTAATAGTTTTTTCATCTTTTTTCACCTCCTTGACTTTTTTGAGGCTAACCTCCCGTATATAAT